>JAISXZ010000157.1 GCA_031270275.1 Eubacteriales Family XIII. Incertae Sedis bacterium
GCCGTCGCGAGGCGCGCCGCCCTGCCGCCCCGGCCCCGGCCTGGACCCTTGGGCGGCGTCATGCGCGGCCCCCTGTCATGGCTCGCGCGCCCCCGTATCTGTATCCGGCCCTGGCCGCGAAGCCTCGCCCATGTCCTCCAGAAGCCCGTCTATGCGCCTGTAAAGGTTCTCCAGGCTGCCCGAATTGTCGATTATGACATCGGCGAAGGCCCTCTTTTCCTCCGATCCCATCTGGGCGGCGATCCGCTTCATGGCGTCCTCGGCCGAGATGCCGTCGCGCGCCCGGATCCGCCTGACCCTCTCCCGCTCGTCGGCCTCGACCAGCCATACGCTGTCAACCCGCTCGTGTATGCCCGCCTCTATCAAAAGCGGGGCCGCGAGGAATACCACGCCCGCGCCGGCGGCAAGGCTGTCCCTCAGAAGATCGTCCATCCTTTCGGCTATCCTTCCGTGCAGTATGCGGTTTAAGTCAAGGCGGCTGCCCTCGTCCGAAAACACGACCTCGCCCAGCCATTTCCTGTCCAGCGAGCCGTCGGGCCGGAGTATGCCGTCCCCGAAATGGCCCACGAGCGCGGCAAGCCCATCGCTGCCGGGCTGCACGGCCTCGCGCGCCGCCAGGTCCGCGTCGATCACCGGGTAGCCCTTTTTCTCCAGATAGGCCGACACGGCCGACTTGCCGCTGCCTATGCCGCCGGTGAGACCTATTACCTTCATCCATCCCCTCCCGCAGTCATTTTAGCTCATACCAGTTCGCCCCGACGCTCAGCTCCGCGACGAGCGGCACGCTGAGCTCGAAGGCCCGTTCCATGTTGTCCTTAAGCAGGGCCTTGACGGCATCGAGCTCGTCCTTCGCCGCCTCTATTATCAGCTCGTCATGCACCTGGAGCACGAGCCGTGACCGAAGCCCCCCCGCCTTCAGGCTGCCCGCCACGTCTATCATGGCAAGCTTTATGATGTCCGCGGCGCTGCCCTGTATGGGCGTGTTCATCGCCAGCCTCTCGCCAAGCTGCCTGACCGCGTGCGAGGGCGCGCCGATCTCGGGTATCCCGCGCCTGCGGCCCAATATGGTCGAGACGTAGCCATTGTCCCTGCAGAAGCCTATCTGCCCGTCCATGTAGCGGCGCACCGCCCCGTGCGCGCGGAAATACTCGTCTATGTAGCTCTCGGCTTCGGACCGCGTGATGCCAAGCTCCTCCGAAAGCCCGAAGCCGCTCATGCCGTAGATCACGCCGAAGTTCACGGCCTTGGCCCGGCTTCGCTGCAGCGGGCTCACCTTCCCCTCCGAAAGCCCGAACACGCGCGCCGCCGTCCTGCGGTGTATGTCGGCGCCCTGCCTGAAGTCCTCGATCAGGGCCTCGTCCTGCGTCAGATGGGCCAGCACGCGCAGCTCGATCTGCGAATAGTCCGCCCCTACGAGCAGAAATCCGTCCTGGGGGACGAAGGCCTTCCTTATCGCCCTGCCCTGTTCGTGCTTTATGGGGATGTTCTGCAGGTTCGGCTCCGTGCAGCTTATCCTGCCTGTCGCCGTGACGGTCTGCTGGAAATGTGCGCGTATCCGCCCATCCCGCCCGATGAGCGGAAGCAGCCCGTCAACATAGGTGCCAACGATCTTGGCCAGCATGCGGTAGCTCAGTATGGCGTCGGCTATCTCATGCCTGTCCCTTAGCTTTTCAAGCACCTCGGCCCCTGTGGAGTAGCCGGTCTTGGTTTTTTTTGACGGGGGCAGGCCGAGCTTTTCAAAGAGTATGACGCCCAGCTGCGCGGGCGAGTTTATGTTGAACGCCTCGCCTGCCAGCCCGTATATCCGCTCCGCGATCGCGGACGCGCTGTCCGACAGGCGGCGGCCCACGCCCGCCAGCTCGCGGCTGTCCACCGCAAAGCCCGCCGCCTCCATGTCCGCCAGCACCGCCGCCAGCGGCATCTCGACGTCGTGGAAGAGCCTGTCGAGGCCCTGGCTTTTCAGCCTCTCCCCCATAGGGCCCATCAGTGCGCCGACGGCCGCGCAGCAGGCCGCGCCCTGCTTCGCGCTGTCCGCCCCCGCATCCGCCAGAAAGCCGAGCTGCTCCGCCCCGCCCTCGACGCCGCCCGCCGCCGGCATGGGCTCGCCAAGGTGCTCGAGGGCCAGGGAGTCCAGGCTGTAGCCCTTGCGCGAGGGATCGAGCAGATACTGGGCTATCGCCGTGTCGAAGCACATATGCGGCCCTTCCGAAAAGCCCAGCATCCTGAGCGTGTAGACGTCAGGCTGGAGATTGTGGCCGGCTACGCCCTTTTTCAGCTTTTGCAGCGCCCCGATCACGAAGCGCAGAACCTCGCCGCCGCCGTCCCCCGCGAGGGGGAAGTGGAAGCAGCTGCCGCCAAGCATGACGGAGATCGCGTCGGGCACGCGCGCGGCGCCGTGGTCCCCGCCGCCAAACAGCTTAACGACGGCGTGTTCGGCCGCGGCGGCCGCTTCGGCGAAGGATGCCATGTCGCCCTCGGTCCTCGCCGTGACAGGCTCCGCGCCCTCCCATATGGAAGCGGGGCGGCCGCCCGCCGCCCCGCCCGTGCCGCCCGCAGGGCCCATGTCCGCCTCCGCGCCGTTCGCGCCGGCGGGCCCCAGCCTGCGGATAAAGCTGAAGAATTCAAGCCGCGTGTAGACCTCTATCAGGCGTTCCCTGTCCGCGCCCGCCATGCGGAAGCCGTCGAAGTCCATTTCGATGGGCACGGAGGTGTCTATCTCCGCCAGCCGGCGGCTCATCCGCGCCTGCACGGCGTTTTCCCGCAGCCTTTCGCGCAGCTTTTCGCTCTCGACGCCGTCGAGCCCCGCGAGCAGGGCCTCCACGCTCCCGAACTCCTGTATCAGCTTCATGGCCGTCTTTTCGCCCACGCCCGGCACGCCCGGTATGTTGTCCGACTGATCCCCCATGAGCGCCTTGAAATCTATGAACTCCGTCGGCGTGAAGCCGTATTTTTCGACCATCGCGGCGCTGTCGTAAAGCTCGAACTCGCTTATCCCCTTCTTTGTTATCAGGATCTTCGTCCTGTCCGTGGCGAGCTGGAGCGCGTCCCTGTCGCCGGTTATCACCAGCGGCTCAAGGCCTGCGGCCTCCGCGCCCCTGGCGACGGTGCCTATTATGTCGTCCGCCTCGAAGCCGTCCATCTCCAGGGTCTTTATCCCCAGGGCCCCTAGCACGTCCTTCAGCAGCGGCAGCTGCATCGCAAGCTCGTCCGGCATCTTCCTCCTGCCCGCCTTGTAGTCGCCGTATTCCCTGTGGCGGAAGGTGGGCGCCTTGCGGTCGAAGGCCACGACGGCGTAGCCGGGGTCATAGTCCCTCAGTATCTTCTCGAACATGTTCAGAAAGCCGTAGACGCCGTGGGTATACACGCCGTCCCTGGTTGTCATGGGATTGCGTATGGCGTAGTAGGCCCTGTTGATCAGGCTGTTGCCGTCGATTATGATTATCCGTTTTTCCATTTTAAGGTTACTGCTCACACGCCACGCCATTTTTGCCCATCTCGGAACCTGGTTGCGACTATTGGCCTCCTCACGTAGCTTCAAGTACGCTCCGGGGGCCAAAATCGCCCCCAGAACCCGATCTGAACAAAACTGACGCGGCGTGTGAGCAGTCTTGATTGGAGTTGGCTGCTACTCCCCCGCCACGCCATTTTTGCCCATCCGGGAAGCCGCTAGAAGCCCATGAACTCCGTGGCGTAGAGCACGGCGATGGAGCCCCCGCTTCCGACGATCTCGACCTCGCAGTCAAACGCGACGCCGGCGGCGTTCCTGACAAGCCTGACGCGATAGACCATATCGTCGCCGCGCCACTCCTCCGAAAGGGTCTCGTATTCCCATCCCTCAAGCTTTTCCTCGAGCATGCTGTCGTAGCCAAGCTTCTCGACGTCCTTTTTCGACAGCCTCTGCGCGCCCCCCGTCGTGCCCCTCGTCACATCCCTGTATTCCTGCCTCGTCAGGACGTCGGGCCTCGGCGCGACATAGGCGGGGGCTGCGGGTTCCGCAGACGGCGCCAGGGCTTCGGCGGCGTCCCGCGCCGGGGCTTCGGCAGCGTCCCGCGCCGTGTATCCGTCGGCCTCGTAGGATCCGTCTGCCTCATAGGACCCGTCGGAAAGCGCGTAGGAGGCCTCCGGCTCCATCCCGGCGCCCTCGTTCGCATCCGCCTCCGGCAGGGGGCCTTCCCGCCCGCTGTCGGCCGCCCCGGCGGATTCGTCGGCCGTCCCGGCCCCAGCCGCCTCCGCCGCGGCCGCCTCGGCCCCGTCCGCAGGCAGGGACGCCGCATGGCCGCTGTCCGCCGCGCTGGCCTTCTCGCTGGCCGCCACGCCGGCGGATTCGTCGGCCGCCTCGCCGGCCTGCCCCGCGGCGTATCCGCCCCCGGCGCCGGATCCGCTCGTCAGCGACTCCAGGTAGGCAGGGCCGCTTGCGGAATCGCGGCCCATATCACCATTATTATACACCAAGAAGGAGATCAATCCAACAGCAAAAACCGCGGCTATCGAGCCCGCCCTGCGCCAGAGCCGACGCCTCCTTTCGCGCCGCAGCGCGGCGGCCTCCCCGGCTATCGACAGCTTAAGGCGGCGCTCGATCTCGGGGCTGAGAGGGGCCTCGGGTATCCCGCCCAGGACGGCGGCCATGGCCGACAGCTGCGCGTACTCGCGCCCGCAGCTTTCGCAGGAAGCTATATGCCCCTCAAGCTCGCGGGCCTGCCCGGCCTCGAGCGCGCCGTCCATGTATGGCGACAGCAGCCCGGAAGCAGTCTCGCATCCCATCGCCGCCATCCTGTCCTCCTCTCATCTCTTCATGCCGATCCCTGGCCGACGCGGGGGCGCACGGCGCGGGGGC
This sequence comes from Eubacteriales Family XIII. Incertae Sedis bacterium, assembly GCA_031270275.1. Lineage (GTDB taxonomy): Bacteria > Bacillota > Clostridia > Peptostreptococcales > Anaerovoracaceae > JAISXZ01. The sequence goes on from JAISXZ010000157.1 coordinate 4,835, forward strand.
GGCCAAAACCAGTATTTAGACTCCGCCGCCGCATTTTTGTTCCAGCCAGATGCGCCTCAGGTTGGCCCTGGCCCTGTTTATCCTCGACTTGACCGTGCCGAGCGAAGCGGCGAGCAGCTCGCTTATCTCCTCGTAGCTGAAGCCCTGTATGTCCCTGAGGATGATGACCTCCCTGTGATCCTGCGGCAGCAGCCTCATGCACTCGAGAAGCTCGTCCGCAAGCTCCTTCCTTTCCAGGGCCTCATCCGGCCTGGGCCCGGCCCACGGGATATCCCTGAGGTACTCCCCGTCGTCGCCTTCCAGGTAGAGGCTGTCGTGCAGCCTGAATTTTTCGTTCTTCTTGAGCATGTCCTTGCAGATGTTGACGGTTATGCGGTAGACCCAGGTGTCGAAGCGGCAGTCGCCCTTGAACTTGCCCAGGCCCCTGAATATCCTGATGAACGCCTCCTGAAGCGCGTCCATGGCGTCATTTTCGTCGCGCATGTACTGGAGGGCTATGTTCCATGCCTTCTTGCGGCACGACATGACAAGGGCCTCGAAGCTGCCCTCGTCGCCCCTTTTTGCCCTCTCTATCAGCGCGCGCTCCCCGATTCCGCTCTCGTTTGCAATCCCCATGCGGTCATTCTATCATAAATGGCAAAAAAGATCAAAAGTTTGCGGCTGTTGTTATTGTTCAGGGGCGGTCAGTCCGCAGCGGCGGGAAAGGGGACCGTGCCGCCGCTGACCTACCGCAAAACGGCTGTATTTCCCGATTTTGCGAACAAGGGCTTTGGTGGGCTTGGCTTGCTGTCTGCGGGGAGATCAACAGCAGAAAAGGCAGATCAAAATGAGTTCGGCACAACATTGATGCTGTCTTGGCTCTGCGCGAACTGGTTGTAGAGCTGTGTGAAGCGGATCAACTCGCCCTGATGGCTGTAGTTTCTCCTGTGCTCGCGGATATACGCCTTGATGAAGTTGTCCGATTTGGCGAACGCAATGTTCAAGCCCGTGCCGAAACAAATGCCCTGGTGCTCAATGATTCGGGTGTAGATGTAGGGGCAGTCTTTGCTGTCCGCGCCGCTCAGCGCCACATCGATGATGGTATACTCTTCCCCGGTAAACACCTCATTCAGAAATGCGTATCCTTCATCCGGGTCCGTGCCGGTAACTTCAAAAAGCCCCAGCTTTGATTCGAGCATGCTGTGCAGGAAGGCGACTTTTTCCTCTTTTCTGTAGCGGTGTTTTTGGATGAAATCCTCGGTGATGCAGTTCGTGTTGGGGGCGGACTTGTACACAAGCATATCGTAAAAAGCATGTGTGCCCACACGGGTCTCAAGGTCAAAATCGCAGTGGAGCAGTTCAATCAAGTCGCTTTCGGGGGGCTGTGCACGGCCATCCGGTGGTGGTGCATAGCCGGTGTCCACCATTTGTTCGAACTTTCCGTCCTGATGATATTGCGCCATGGCACCGACAATCTCGGCATGTAATTTCCGAAGCTTGTAATACGCCTTGATGTGCGGCTTTTGGTCAAGTGCGTACCGGCGCATATTGGTAAGTGCCCGCGCCCAAAACGCCCGCTCCTCAAACCTGGCTTCCCGCTCATCCCGCATAGGCTCCGTCCCAGCGGCATCTAAGCCATCCGGTTCCTTCAAAAGGCAGCATTTCTTGTATTTCTTCCCGCTGCCACAAGGGCAGGGGGCGTTTCGTTGTGGCTTCATCTGACCTGCACCTCTTTTCGTTGTGCCACCCGGCAATATTCAGGCAGGGCCTCGCTCCAGGGGAGCAGGGATTCCAAGTTGCCGGCGGCGGTACTTGGCAGCACGGTGAGCAGAAACTCCAAATCGAACAGCGCGTTGATGTACGCCACGCCCTGCCTTGCGGCGGATTCCTGCCGCTGCTGGGCCGGCAGCTTTTTCAAGATGGCTTCAAACCGCTTCTTCCGCCGGTATGTGATTTCCTCTTCGGCCTCGGGCGGCGGCGTGACGCACGCGCCACCGAACAGATCCAGTTGGATGCCCTCGACATCACTTTGCTCGCTGGATGAACCGAACTGGCGCCGCTTGGACAGCAAAAGCTGCTGCCTGTAGTATTCCACAAGCAACCGCAATTCGGCGACTTCCGCGAGCATCGCCTCGTATTCTTTGCGCTGTACCACAAGCGTCGGCGTCGTGTTTTCCATATCTCTATTTTACCAGAAAACAGCCGGTATTACAACGCTTCCATACTGCTTTCTGGTGCTTGTGTGATGCTTTTTTACCCCTTTTGGGTACGCGCAGTTGGGATCGCAATTTCATTCGCAAGCATCGACGTCAGGTTGACCGCCCCGCGCAGCCGGTTTGGCGTCTTGCAAGGGGTTAAATGAAAAGTTCAATGCACCTTTGCCTGCTTGGGATTGCCGACGCAGACACGCTGTTTTTCAATTGGAGTTTCGGACTTGCCGTCATCATGGCGAAAACTTCGGTTTCCCAACGGGCTCGGTGGGCATCAAAGCGCGCGGCCAACGCCGCGAATGGTGTTCTCAATAGTCGCCGCCCAGAGATTTTGCGCGGACAAATCGCTCCGCGCCGAGCCGCCGCAATCGCGGCTTCACCGTGTCGGCGTAGCTGTCCTCCGACGAGTAATGTCAAGGTGTAAGTTAAACTTTAAACTTTTTAATTATTACCCTTGTATTATTCGTCTTAAAGATGTATAATTCGAACAATAGTATTGCTTATGAACGACGCCGCCCAATCCCCTGCCTTTAGGCATGGGGACTGCCGCTTGATACAGCCGGCGTGGGGTCGCAATCCCCCGGCGGCTATGTTCTGCGGGGCGGCGGGCGCCCGAGAAGCCCTACGACCGGTACGACCACAACGGCTACGAGGACAACGCCGACGCGCATCTGAAGCGCACCGTCATGGGACGCGAGGTCGTCGTAGCCATCACAGGCGGACGGCTCGACTTCGGGACTTGGGAGCAGATTTTTTACGGCGAGTTCGACGGCAAGCGCGACAAGCGTGTGCTGGTGAAAATCATCGGGGAGTAGAATGGTTATGAGGGAAATAGCATGACGACACTACATGATCTGCTGATTGCAGAGGCAACAGAATACGAATTCAAATCCGCGCTTGAGACCAGCAAGCCAAAAGCTGGCTGAAGACCGTCAGCGCCTTCGCGAACGGACTTGGCGGGAGCTTCTTCTACGGCGTTGATGATGATGGTACGATTAAGGGGCTCGATGACGTGAAAACGACCACCGAGCAAATCAACAAGCTGATACAGGCTCGGATATCTCCGCTCCCGGATTTCAGTCTGACACCGCACCGTGTCGATGAAGGCAAGACCGTCTTGGTGTTGCAGGTACAGCGCGGCGAGTTGCCACCTTATT
>JAISXZ010000194.1 GCA_031270275.1 Eubacteriales Family XIII. Incertae Sedis bacterium
GCGCCCCGGCTGCGTTGCCGGAACCCTTGAATACTACAAGTATTCGCGGAACCCGGCGCCTTGCCGGGACACAAAATTGCTGCGCCAACTGCACACTTTATTTTTCAACAGTTCCTTAATGTGGAAACAAAGCGGAAAAAACGGGTGCCCGACATCGTGCAGACGTATCTAAGGAGGGATTCTCGCCAATGCTGTTCGATAATTATAGGTTGCAGGATGAATATACGGACGGCGCGAATCTGGTGCTGGCGCAAGGCGACGCATTTGCGTTCACAAAAGGCCTGCCGGACTCGTCCGTACAGCTGGTCATAACTTCGCCGCCGTATAACATAGGCAAATCGTATGAGACAAAGGCATCCATCGATGGCTATCGCTGGCCGAGCGCTGCGTGCTGGCGATGACCGACGAAGGCGATGCCGTCTTTGACCCCTACGCAGGGGTTGCGTCGTCGTTGATCGCGGCAGTCAAGCATGGGCGGCGCGCTTTCGGCGTCGACCGTACGCCCGAATATGTCGATATCGGCAAAAAGCGTCTATCTGGCCTGATCAACGGCCTGTTGGAAACGCGTCCAATCGGCAGGCCTGTATACGAGCCAAAGGGCAATGAGCGAACAGTGCAGATACCAATCGAGTGGAAAGGCGTTGATGGGAGCGTCTATAAATGAGAATCATCTATGAGCACTCGCACCTCAATGGAAAGGAGTATCTGCAAGTCCACTAGCGCAATGCTTAAGAATATGGATAGCGGGCCGGCAAATTACGAGGGGGAGATATTCAATCTGTATCGGCAAGGCAGGAACACGCCCGCCGTGCCCCTCTGGATTTTGGGCATCGAGCCCTGAGAGATAGGATCGGCCAAGCGGTCGGCCCTCCGCCTATGAGCCATCCGCCCCGGTCGCCTGCTCCGGGCTGAATCCCCAGCCGTCCCACGCGTATGCGCGCTCGGTCGCCGCCGTCTCGCTGTAGTCCTCGGTGTACGCCCCTTCCTGCGCCAGCAGGCGCGTCCCGGACAGGGTCGGCGTCTGTTCGCCGTCATCGCGCAGCTCGAACGAATATATCGGGCGCGGCAGGCTCGATGAGCACCAGAGCGGCTTTGCCCTGCCGTCTTTGAGCGAATACACGAACAGATGGCAGCGGACGGCGGCATCGTCGTTCGCCATGCGGGCCGGATGCTCCGCCCCGAAGCTGTATGACTTCCACACGACGAACGCGACGTCCAGCGCCTGATCGCGGTTGACGTCCCCGATCCTGAACGAATCCACGTACCAGCCGTCCTCCGAGCGCCAGCGCTCGGCGCCGTCCGCGCCGACGACGCGAAGCCGTCCGCCCTCCAGCTCGAAGCGAGAGCCGTCCGGGCCATCCTGCGCGTCAGCCGGGCCATCCGCCCCGCGCGCGTCAAGAAAGGCGCGGTATTCGGCGGTGATCCCGCCGTCCCGCACGGGCGCCCCGCCGCCGCACGAGGCCAGGAGGCAGCAGGGCATCACAAGCAGGAACGCGGACAGCAGCTTACGACTTGCCACGTCAGTAGGAATAGCGCGTCTGGCCGATATCGCACATGAAGCTCCGTTTCCATTCGGCCAGTTCAGGCAGATCGTCCAGGTTCATCATTTCGTGCCATTGCTCGTCCGTGACGCGCTCGCTGATCGGCACGGCGAACTCGTACTGCGAGAACACCGCGCCGCTGCCCAGCACGAGCTCGCCGTCGCGGGGGAACACCACGAATATCGTCTTGATTATCAGTAGCGATTGTCTAAAACCCAAAAGAAGGAGGACACAAAAAATGACACTGGCAGAGAGCAAAAGAATCGACCGATACAGGCTGGTTTACAGATACGCAAAAGACGAGGGCGTGAAACTTAATGCGCTCACAAACGACATCGACAATGACGAGGCCACTCTGATAGATAGGATAAACGAAAAAGCGAGAAAGCGCGATAAGTACGCGCAGCCCATTACGCTCGATATGATTGTTGGATGGTACAGCTAAGCCGAAAGGAGGGAAGGCGATGAAGACATGGCACGGCGTGAGGACAAGGCACTACGACAGCGGGGACGCGATGCCCAGGATGATCGGCACCGCGGAGGCCGAGGACAGGCCAAAGACCGAATTCAGGGAGCTGCCGATGTACGACGAGTACACGGACTGGTTCGGCACGCGCAAGGAAGCGGAAAGGTTCTTCCGGAACGCGCTGGAGGCGTGAAAGGGGGGCAGGAAGGATGAGGACATTGAGGGCAAACGGCAGGGGGATAGGCATATGGATCGAGGCCGGCAACGGGCAGCATCTCGAGATGGCACAGGCGGAGGACGGCGGCATGATCGACGTCCGCCGCGTGGAGGGCGACACCGTGGAAAGCACCGTCAGGATATCGCCCGGCGACATGGCCGCGATGATCGATTGGTTCAGACGGCAGAAAGAGGAGGGCAACATCGGGCTTGGTTTCTAGCGAGGCGGCCCGCCGAGGCCGTGACGGCGGCGCAGGTGGAAGGAGGGCAAGGCATGGGCATGGAATGGAGGCTCGGGGTCGACATGCACGAGGGGGACGACATCATGGACGGCATCACCTTCGAGCAGGTGCTGACGATGGCCGAATGCAACGAGCCGGAAATCGACGAAGGGGCAATGACGAGATGCTTCGGGCGGCTGATGGAGCAAAGGGCGGAAGACGCGTGTTTCGTGATGGAAAGGAACCTCGCCGCGATGACGGCCATGGCGAGGCGGCTAAGGGGCGGATGAAGGAGGGGCAGGCGATGGCGGCGGGACGGAGGCCGGACACGGACTGGGACGAGGCGGACGAGGCCCTGCTCGAGGGGATCACGCTCGGCGATCTCATCGGGGCCATGCGGCGCGGCTGCCGCGAGATGACCGCCGAGGCTGCGGAAAGGGAGCTGGAAAGGCTGCTGGCGGCAAGGCTGGCGGGCATGCGGCTGGCGATGGGGCACGACATGGCATATATCCTCGACGAGGCGGGAAGGAAGGAACCGTATTTCGGGCGGTAGCGGGAAGGCGGCGCTGGGCCAGCGGCATGACGGGCGGAAAGGAAAGGGAATGCTTGCCAAAGAGGCTATATACAGGGCTGTGTACGGGTATCTTGTCAGCGAGGACGGGAAGGAAAGCGTGGACGCGGCCATATCCGGATGGGACGGGGCCGACGCCCTGGGCGAGGGCCGGGCGGCCCTGACAGGGCTGTGCGCCAGGCTGCGCGAGGACATGGCCGAAGAGGCCGCCGGGAAGGCCGGCAGGGAGGGCGCGCTCAGGGCCATGAAGGCGGTCATCAAGAACGCGAGGGGCGACGCCTTCCGGGGGGCCTTCATGCATGGGGGGATGCAGTGCGTGTCCGACGGGTACCGCGCGATCTGCCTGCGCGAGCCCCTGGGCCTGCCCGAGGCCGGGGGCGCCCCTGCGATAGGGGATGCCGTCGAGGGGGCGCGGCTGGGCTGCACGAGGCCGCTGGAGCTGCCCGGGATCGGGGAGCTGGCGGCGTCCGTCGCGCTGCACAGGGCCGAGATGAAGGCCCGGCACGGCAAGCGGTGGGCCAGTTTCCCCGCCTCCCACGACTTCGGGGAGGGAGGGCCCCTCGTCAACGCCCAGTACCTCCTCGACATCATGGGGGCCCTGCCGGACGCCAGCGCGGCCTGGGACGGCCTGCACACGGTCCTGTTCGAGGCGGCGGCCGGGGAGGCCGTGCTCATGGCGTGCCCGAGGCCGCAGGAGGGATAGGCACCCGAGGCGGGGTTCTTCCGCCGTTTTCGAGGGGCAAAAAACACGTGTTCACGGATTTGCCCCTGGAACAAAAAAAAGAAAGAACAATTGAAATTTAGCGGTGAATACCCGCTCGCCGATGGTATAATATAAAAAACGGAGGTGTGCCATGGAAAACAGAAGAATATGCCTGCTCGACCTCAACTTCACGCTTGTTGGGAATCAAGCGACATCGCGGCACGTCAGGCCGTTTGCCGCGAGAATGGATGCAGAGGAATATCGCCTTGACCTAATCGAAGCAATCAAGGACGATTATGTCATTATCGTAACGGCGCGTCCCGCATATCAGGCGAAGCAGACAATGGCCAACATAAGGAAAAAGACCGGGTGGGAACCTGCAGAGTATTATTTCAACGACATAGACGGAGAACCGCCGCGGTTTAAGGAGAGTGCGCTGAAGCGGTTCATCTTCCCAAAACACGGGGACGACGGCACGGCATATTACGCCGTCGAGAGCAATCCGCGAACCCGTTCCATGTACAGCATGTACGGCATATCCGCGCAGCCGTATGACTTATTTATCAAGTCATCGTGCGTGGCGGGGGCACCGCCATCTGAGCAGCTGTCCATGTTTTAAGCGGCACGAGGAAACGATGCTTCGCTTCGGCGGGGCATTATCTGTTTAGAAAGGCCCACTCAATCCTGATTGTGTTTCCGTCGAGCACAATGCGGTCTATCAAGGTTTCCATGATAAGCCGTTGCTCGCTTTGGTCCGCGCTCTCCCATACGGTGGACAGTTCGGCGATCAATTCCGATATGCCCGCCGCGTCATAGTCTTTTTTCTGGGCTTGCGGCTCGAGTTTATTCAGCTGCTCTGCAAAGGCCAATTTCTCTCGGTACAGTTTGTCGATGCGGGCAGACAATATATCTGCGGGAAGATTTTCGGCTTGGTATAGGTCCATCAGCCTCCCTATCGACTTTTCCGCCTCATCAATCTTGGAGCGGATAATATCCGCTTCATCGCGCGCTTTCCCCTTGCTCGCCCTGTCTTTTTCATGTTTTTTCAAAAGCGAATCAAGATGCTTCGGGTCTACGAGCAGCCTTGTGACCGCTTCCAGCACGCGGGCTTCAAGGTCATCAAGCCGCCAGTTGTCATTGTCGCAATGGTCTGCTTTTGCCATGCGTTTTACGGTCTGGGCGCGCGAATAGCACACATAGTACTTATAACCCCCGTAATTGTGCTTGACGTGGTACCGCGCCCCGCATCGGGCGCAAAACAAAAACCCTGCGAGCAGGTATTTTGACACATACGCGGTATCCCCGTAAATCTCGTGCCGTTTTTTTCTCATTTCATTCGCCTTTTCGTAATGGTCGCGGGAAACAATCGCTTCGTGGGCGTTTTCCACCACTACAGTATCGTAGCGAAGCGTTCCCGTGTAAATGTCGTTGCAGATAACCCGCGACACGCCCATCCCGTTCGATATTTCCGACCAGCTGCCGTAACGGTTTGTATAGCCCTCTTTCCGCAGACGGTCAGCTATTTTTACAGGCGACATTCCGGCGATGTACCAGTCGTATATCTTTCGGACCTGCATGGCTTCGTATTCGTTGACAACGAGTTTCCCGTTTGCATAATCATATCCGACCGGGTGATAGAACCCTCCGTGATACAGCCCCTCTTTCGCCCGCGCGATCTTGCCCATGCGGGTGCGTTCCTTTATCTGTTCGCGTTCGAGCTGGGCGAACACGGACAGCATGCCGATCATGGCACGCCCGAACGGAGTGGATGTATCAAAGCTCTCCTGCATGGAAACGAACTCTACCCCGTTTGGCAGAAACACTTCCTCAATCAGGTGCAGAGTATCGCGCTGGGAGCGGGAAAGCCTGTCAAGTTTGTAAACAAGCACGATGTCGTCTTTTTGTATTTCCGCAATCAGCTTTTGTATGCCCGGACGGTCGAGGTTTGCCCCTGTGTACCCGCCGTCGACGTAAATGTCGGCAACGAGCCAGTCGTGCGCCTTGCAGAACGCAACAAGCCGCTCCCGCTGTTCGCCTATGGAATAACCCTCCACCGCCTGCTCGAGCGTGGAAACGCGCAGATACGGCCTTGCTTTCCTCATGCCGCCATCACCATATCAACGGCAGACACCCAATCCGCAGACGGTTTGGCTGAGTTCTGCACGATGCCCCCCCTTATTCAATGCCGCCCGTTTCCGATTCCGGATTCAAATACCACCAGTTGATGAATTCAAGATGCTTGTATAAAACGTCGGAATAATTCGCCAGTTCGTCAAGACCCATAATGCTGTACGTTGACTTTGACTTGCGGGTCTGCAAGGTTGTACCCATTACCCGGATAGCGACGACATCCCCTGCGTCATTCGTAACAAAGCTTACGAGATGGCAGTTTCGGTAATAGGCAGCCGAAAACCCCTTGCACTTGTTCAAACGCAGCTTGTAACGGTGTTCGCTCCCGGTGCTTTCGACGCAATATTTCACCCAGTCAAACGCCTTAAGTTCATCGGGAGAATGTGTCGCATCGTTGACAGGCCCTATTTCCGTCGGTTCCAGTTCCGCAGTCTGCTCTTTCGCGTTATCGGCTATGTATCGCGTTATCGCCTTGGCGACAATCGGTTTCAAACGCCCAACATCCGCTGCCGACGCCTTGCCGGCGAAAGCCCCTGCCGCAAGCAACAGGACAAACGAAGGCGACGGGTTTTCTATTTCCTCTGACAACCGCATATAAATCAGCTTTTCGTGTTGGAGCTCTTGGGCGCGCTGGGTTGCCGCGGCAATGTCAAACCTTGCCGCGGAAAAAAGCTCGAGTTCCGCAACCGCCCGTTCGTCAAGGGAGAGCAAGTCTATTTTGAGGAACGGCTCGCTGTCCATAATGTGCGCCTTCATTACGTCGGAATAGAAACGGTAGGTATAGCCGTTCGTCAACACGGCGAATTTGGGAGCGATAGGAGCGAAATACCCCGCCAGCTGCCCCGCGTGTTGGTCGAGCGTGACATCGCAATGCTTCACCTCAACGATAATGACAGGCTTGCCCTCGCGCAACAACGCATAATCGACACAGTTGCCGCCATTTTGACGGAAGTCCGCCTTGAGTTCCGGCACGAACACGCGGGGGTCGTCCACATCGTAGCCGAGCAGACGAAAGAACGGCAGGACAAGCGAGGTCTTTGTGCCTGCCTCCGACTGTATGAACGGCCTCAACGCTTTTGCCTTATCGGCAAACGCCGCGAAAGTTTCGGCAAATGTCATTCGGCCTGTCCCTCCTGCGGAATGACTGCTTTTTCCTCTTTGTTTTGCTTAATCCCATCCTCAAATTCAAAGATGGCGCTCATCAGCTTTGCTCGTTCCCGCACTCCCAGCAGGCGGTAAACGCGTAATATTTCTGCTTCCTCTTTTGATATTTTCATATCGTTGACAGTCGCTACAAAGCCGTTGCCCTGTACGAAATGGCTGTCCCTTATATTGCTCGCGTAGTACGCGTTAGATCTCTCATCGATGCGCCCCAGTAAATAGTCTACTGAAACGTCAAAAAACAAAGCTAACTTGTCAGCCGTTTGAATGTCCGGATTAGTTTTTCCTTTTTCCCATTGACTAACGGCAGTCTGCGTCACATGAACCTGTTTTGCGAGTTCATCTTGCGACATGTTTTTTCCAACCCTTAATATTTTTATGTTATTCATCGAATCACCACCTTATCTATTAAAATAGTGACACAAATATTATTGCAGCGCAATACAAGTAAAAATATTTTTCTATATTATAATATTTACTATTGACTAACTTTTAACTATCTGCTATTATAAAAGTACAACCTATATATAATCACTAAAACAACAGAAAGGAGGTGTTTGCGTGAGAAAGCTCGCCGGATACAGGGTTACAGCCGGACTGACCCAAACGGACGTCGCTGCGGCTTTGGGGATTACGCAGGGAGCGGTGTCGTTGTGGGAAAGGGGCTGGGGCAAACCCACTCTCGACAAAGCCCAGCAGCTTGCCGAACTGTACGGGATAACGGCGCAGGATATTGTCGAAGCCTGTCTGGGCATATCCCATACTCATATCTTAATCGGAAAGGAGGCCTTAGACAATGACGGAACGCCGCGGGAACATCTACAAAATATGCAGAAATAATGCGGGTTTGACGCAGGAACAGGCAAGCGAAAAACTCCATATAGCCCTGCGGACGCTATCGTCTTACGAAAACGGCGAAACCCCCGTAAACGACAAAATGGTCGCGGCGATGGTCGAGCTGTACAAAAGCCCATTGCTCGCGTGGCGGCACTTAAAAGAGACAAGCGAGCTTGGAAAGTATCTTCCGGAAGTGATAATGCCGCAGACAAACGGGGACATGGCGTTTCAGATGATATTGGCGCAGGACGACCTGAAGCCGGTTGTTGACGAGATAAAGAGGATTATGTCTGACGGCAAGGTCGGCGATGACGAAATGGCCGCTTTTGACGAATCAATCGAAATGGTTAAACAGGTCAACGCAAAACTGCTCTCCGTCATCATTTACGCGGGGAGGAAAGCATGAACGAGGAAAGCGTAGTAATCCCCTATACCGAAGCGGGGAAACGGTGCTTTGAGGCATTGGCGGAAATCGCGCTGAATCAGCTTCACAAGGCGCGCGGCGCGGCAGAGGACTTCATAAAAAGCATATACCCAACCGCGGAATTCATTGACGAAAAGGCGGTTGCGGATGGCAAGTACGCGGCCATCTATGCCATACCGGGCGGCGGCCGGCAAAAGGTTCTTTATGACTGGAAAACAAAAAACGTTGAGATTGTATGAGGTCAATCGGATGGACACAGCAGGACGGCGCAAAATGAGAATGAAGACATACGAAGCATACAGGGCCGGCGGCGAAAAAACAGGGGCTTTGTCCGCAGCCCGCCCGCCTATGCGCCCGGAAGCCCTAGAGGCGACAGCCCGCATATTCGCCCTCAAGGCGATCGGCCGCAGGGCGGCGGGGGAACCGGGCCGGAGGATGCGGGAATGCGGAAAGGAGGGATTCTCGATGGCAGGGCAGGAAAGAGGCATTGACGATCAGGGGGGCCGGGACGGGGCGGCCGCGACGGCGTTCGAGAGGCTATGCAAAGACTTCGGGGCGCGGAGGCCTAGCGGAAAGCCGGTATCGTCCTTCCCGCTTTTCGACGCAAGGTGGGAAAACGGATCTGTCAACAGCCTTCTGCTGCGCGGGCTCCGCGAGCGCGGGCTTGAGCATATCGGCACAATCGGCGGGGACGTCTGGGTCCTGCACCGCGGCGGCTGGAAGCTCTGCGACCACGGGATCGAGTGCAGGGGCGGCGAGATGTGGGCGCGTTTCTGGCTATGCGGGTTCGAAGGCCGCCAGTAGGCGGGGAGACGGCGAACAGAGGGATCAGGCCGAAACGCCGCGCGGGATGCCTGGCGCGGGGGAGGAAAGGAGGGAAACGGGAATGGAAAGGCGTTTCACGGCCGCGGCGGCGACGGCGCTCGCCGCATCGGCGGCCTACCCGGCGATGCAGTGGCTAGCATACGCGGAGCGCGGATACCACGCGATAGGCGGCGAGGAGGCGCTTTTGGCTTTCGGGCTGTTCATCGCCCTGCTGACAGTCGCAGGCGGCGGACAGAACGGCCGGAACGGAAAGGGGGCGAAGCGCGAATGCGGCATAAAAAAGAACGGCTTGCCTGAAAGCAAGCCGCCCTGCACCGAAAGCGAGCAAAGGGGCATGGACCACTTTGACGCATCAAAAGCATATCACAGCCAAGCCGGCATGTCAACGGAAAGGGCGAAGATCATGAGCCAGGCAAACCCCATGGGGCGACTGGGCCGATGACGCCCGCCGAAAGCGGCAAAAAACCGAAATGAAGGACAGGAGGGATCAAGGCATGGACCAGCGACGAATGACCGACACGATCGTCCAGCTGAACAAATACCCGCCCGAGCGCTACAACGTGCTGATACCCGTAACCTCGATGCAGGCAATGAGCAATATGCAGCGCATAATCGTGAACGAGGTGCGGCTCGACACGGCGGTAGACCAAAACGGGGGCGGGCGCGACATCTACAAGGAGAAATCCAGCGGCAAATTTGCCATAACGAAGGTGGGAGGCATGAAACTCGCCGCCGCCGCGAACATCAGCATTGTGGCCAGCGAGAGCGCGCAGCCGGACGTCTGCGCGAAGTGCATACAGATGGCGAAAGCGACCGGCAAGGCCCAGCCCTGCGGCCCCTGCCCCCACGCCTACGACGTGAAATTCACCGTCACTATAAGGGTGCCGGAACCGAGCGGAGGGTTCCGGCTCATATCCGGCAGCAAGGAAATCGACTGCACGATGGAAAAGGCGGCAATGTCGGACAGCCAATACAGACGGTTCCTGCCGCACAGGGCGAGCATAGCGGAGAGCAAAGCCCTGATGCGGAGCATACGGACCGCCCTCGGGCTTGCGCCGACATACGACTTGCGGGAACTGGAAAAACCATTCGTGATAGCGCATATCGTCCCGAACCTCGACGCGCCGGAAATCCGCGAGGCGCTCGCAAACAGCGCCCTGCGGAACATGGGGCTTCTCTTTGAGCTGCCGGGAAACAGCGCGCCCGCGCAGAAATCGCTCCCGCAGGGAACCGCAGAGCCGGCCAGGCAGGGCCCCCCGGCATTGCCCGAAGCAGGGACATACGACGAAACCGAGCGCCCGGACGACGGCCACGCCGAACGCATGCCGTGGGACGCGGCCGACGGCGGCATCTATTGCGAGGGCTGCGGGCAGGAGATATCCGCCACGACGGGAAAAGGCGGCAGGCAATGGACGCCCGAGGACATCAGGGGGTACAGCGAGAGGAACTTCGGGCGCTGCCTGTGCCCCAGCTGCCAGCACGGCGAGAAAAGGGTGGGATGACATGGACGGAGGCAAGGTGACGGCCGCCCTCGACAGGGCCGACTGGATATCCATCGGGAAATCCCTTGTCGCCGGCTCCGGCGGCATGGCCGACGTCATGCCCGTGATCCGGCTCCTCGACAGCCTTGCCAAGGGCGGCATCCAGACGGGCGAGCTCGACCCGAGGGGGGGGGCTGACATGGGACGCCTTCAGGAGAAACACGGGATGGCCCTGCTCGACAAAACCCCTTCCGGCACCTGCCTGATGTGCGCCACGGCGCACGACCCGGAGATGCCGCACAACCAGCAGAGCCGCGTCTACCAGTACATGTTTTATGGCCAATACGGCAGATGGCCGACATGGGCGGACGCGATGGCGCACTGCCCGCAGGAGATAAAAGACCTCTGGTGCGCCACGCTCGCGGAATGCGGCATCGAGGTCGGCAATATCACGGTCGGAGAGAAGGAGACAGAGGCATGAGGATACTGCACACGGCCGACATCCACCTCGGCGACCTTGCCGGCCCCGTGCGCGACGGGAAGAACGCGCGGCGGCAGGACACCCTAGGGTGCATGGCCGCTATAGCGGACGCGGCGAAGCTCGAGGCAGCGATGGGCAGGCCGTTGGACGTCGCCATAATCGCGGGCGACCTTTTCAACCGCAGCCGCGTATGGGCCGACACCGCGCTTGAGGACATAACAGACGCGATAGACGGGCTGATACGCCCCCTATGCAGGGCGTGCGAACACGTCGTCCTGCTTTTTGGGACAGAGAACCACGACAATCCCCGCGCCTTTGACGTAATCGCGCAGACGACGCGGGACGAACAGAACCTGCACATATTCACAAAGCCGGATGTGCGGACCCTGACGGCCGGCGACGGCGAAATCCAGATACTCGCCCTGCCCGGATTCGACAGGGGACGGCTCCGGGCCTTTATGCCGGGCGCGGACAAAGACGCAGAGAACCAAAACGCCACCGCGATAGTCAACGGCATACTGCTCGGATTGAGCGCAAAACTCGACAAGAGCCAGCCCAGCGTCCTTGTGGGACACTACACCGTGGCGGGCAGCGAGGCCGGCAGCGGGCAGACGTTCCTCGCGGGGCAGGACGTGGTTCTCCTCCCGCAGACCATCGACGCCGCCGGCGTGACGCTGGCGACCCTCGGGCATATCCACAAACCGCAAAGGCTGGACTGCAGGACCCCCGCCTTTTACTGCGGCTCGCCGAACCAGCTGACCTTTAACGACGAACCGTACAGCCACGGCTTCTACATCCACAGCATCAACCCCGGCAGCGGGGAGGTCGCGTCGGACTGGCGCCCGACCCCGGAGCGGCGGCACTTCACCATGAGCTGCGGCGAGGGCGACGTCGCGGAGTTCCTGCAGACGGGCAGGACCGGCCCCCTGCCGGACAGGGCCGCCGGCGCCATCGTGCGCGTCAGGTACAGGGCGGGCGCCGAGCAGGACAAGGCCCTGAACAAGGCGGCATTGCAGAAGCATCTGCTCGACAGCGGGGCGTTCCACGTCGCGGAGATACTGCGCGAGGGCGCGGACGACGACACCCTGGCCGAGGGCGTGGAGAGCGACGACACGCCGGCCGCCGCCCTTCACCGCTACTTAAACGGCATGAAAGGGCGCGGGCTGGATATAGGCGACGACGACATAGCGCGGCTCGAAGAGCTCGCAGCCCCCATGATACGCAAAGCGGACGACGGGCGCGAAGCGGACCAACACGCCGGGGCCTTTATCCCGCGCAGGGTGGAGGTCAAGAACTACCGCAGCTATACCACTGCCGCTTTTGATTTTACAGACATACGCATGGCAATGGTGAACGGGCAAAACGGCGTTGGGAAAAGCAGCCTTTTCATGGACGCAATCGCCGACTGCCTCTTCGAGGAAAGCCGCGACGGGCAGCTCGGCGGCTGGCTCCGGGAGGGCGAAAAGAGCGGCGCGGTCACCTTCGAGTTCGGCATGGGCGGCGCGGAGTACCGCGTGGCCAGGACCCGGAACAGGAGCGGCAAGGGGACGCTCGCGTTCAGCCGCCGCGACGGCGCCGGCGAATGGACGGACGAGGGCGACAGCACGATGCGGCTGACGCAGGAGAAAATCGCCCGGACGCTCGGCATGGACGCGCAGACCTTCTGCTCCATCGCCCTGATACGGCAGGACGCCTACGGGCTTTTCCTCGAAGCGGACAGCGACCGGCGCATGGAAGTCCTCTCCGCCCTCCTCAACCTCGGCGTGTACGTCAGGCTGGAGGAACTGGCGAAGACGGAAGCGACCGAGCAACGGCGGCGCATCGCCCAGGCCAAAGACCGCATGGGCGTCCTCGCCGACCAGCTGGCCGCAAAGGAACAGCTCGACGTCGACGACCTTCAGCTTCAGGAGACCCTCGCCCGCGTCGCCACCGACCTGCAGGCCCTCGACGAGAGCATCGCCGCCGCACAGCGCGAAGAAGCCCTCCGGCTGGAAGCTGCCCGGCAAGAGGAGGAAAAGGCGAGCGCGGCAAAAGAACTCACGCAAGAAGCAAACGGCAAGGAGCTCACCCTCGCCGGACTCCTTCAGGAGCGCATAGACGCAACCTCCCTCGCGGGCATGGCGGAAGCCGCCGAAAAAGCCGCTGCGCTCATAACACACGCGCGGGGAACGCTGGAACTCCTCGCGCCCGCCGAGGCAGATCTGCGGAGCCTCGCCGAGCGGCGGTCAAACCTGCTCGGCACCCTTGGCAACACCGAGAACGGGCTGAAAGCCAGCGCGCAGGCACGGCAGGGCCACGAAGCCATCCTCGCCCGCAAGGACGGGATAGAGGCGGCGGCCAGGCGGCTTGAAGAACTCTCTGCCGACCGCGCCAAACTGGACGGACGGGCGGCCAGATTCAACGAGGCGGTGCAGAAAGCCCACGCCTTGGAACTGGCGCGGAAGGACTTCCTCGCCGAAAGCCGGACGCGCATCGACGCGCTGGACGCACAGGTGGAGGCCGCGGCCGGCAAAGCCGCCATTCTTCAGGACAGCGGATGCCCCATACCCGACAAAGCGACCTGCAACTTCCTCCGGGACGCGCGTGAGGCGAAAGACGGCATCGCCGCCCTGCAGGAGGCCCTCGCCCAGATGAAAGCCGCCGACAAAGCCGAGTACGAGCGCATCAACGCGGACACGGAGGCGGCGCAAGCCACCCTCACCGCCACGCCCAACCCCAGAGAGGAAGCCGGCCGGCTGGCGCAGGAGGAAGCCGCCCTGAAGCCCATCGCGGCCCTCGCGCCCCGGCTGGCGGCTGCGACGGCAAGCCTCGCCGAAATCGACAGGCAGGAGGCGGAACTTAAAGCGGCCCTCGCGGAAACCAAGGCCGCGCTGGAGGAAATCGCCCCGAAAATCCACGGCCTCGAACAGCAAGCCGCCAAAGCCGCCGAGCAGCGCGAGACGATACGGGCGAACGAGCCGACCGCCGCCCTGCTCGCAAAATGCGCGGCGGCAAAGGCAACCGCCGACGCGCTCACGGCCCGGATGAAAGACCTGCAGGCCGACATCGACGGCATCCGCCTGAGAGCCGCCGCAGCCCTGCAGGAAGCCGGGGAAATCCGCGCGAGGATGCCAACCGGCGCGGCGGACATCCCCGCCCTGCAGGAACGCCGCAAGGCGCTGTCGGACGCCCAGAACGCCGCCATCGCGGAGCGCGGAGGCATCAAGACGCGCCTCGAAACCATCGCGGGCGCCCAGCGGCAGCACGACGCCTACGCGGACGAGGCGAAGGCCATCGCCCGGAGCCTGAACGACTGCCAGACCCTCGCGGGCTGCTTCGGTACAGACGGCATCCAGTACGTCATAATCAGGGGCATCGTCCCGGAGATCGCGCGCCGGGCGAACGACATACTTGCCGCCATGACGGGCGGGAAAATGGCGGTGGACTTCCGCACCGAGCGCGAGCAAAAGAGCGGCGCGAAAACCGTCAACAGCCTCGACGTCTGGATTGCCGGCCTGAACGGAGGGTGCAGGCCGTACAGCAGCCACAGCGGGGGCGAAAAGGTCAAGATAGCCCTCGCGGTCACGCTCGGCCTCGCCGACGTAAAGGCGCGGCGGGCGGGCGTCCAGCTCGGGATGCTTTTCATCGACGAGCCGCCCTTCCTCGACGCGGACGGGACGGAGGCATACGCCGACGCCCTGGCCGGCATGGCGGCGCGGAACCCAGATATGAGAATACTGGCAATCAGCCACGACCCGGCCATGAAGGCGCGGTTCGCGCAGAACATAGCCGTCACGGCCGGAGAGAGCGGCAGCGAGATAAACGTGGACTGGCAAAGGGAGGGGAGGCAAAACGCATGGCATGGATAGAGAGCCATCAGGAGCTCGGGCGACACCCAAAAACAAAACGCCTTGCGCGGGCATTGCAGACAAGCCTTCCCACAGCGGTAGGCCATCTCACTTTTTTCTGGTGGTGGGCTTTGGATTACGCGCAAAACGGCGACTTGAACGGCTTTGACGAAGCAGACATGGCAGACGCGGCCGGATGGGAGGGCGAACCGGGCGTCTTTGTAAACGCCCTCATTGCAGCAAAGTTTCTCGACCAAGACGAAAGAGGGACAAGAATACACGATTGGCACGACTACGCCGGGCGCCTGATAGGCCAACGCAGGGCGCAGGCGGCATCCAGGCAAAAGAAATACGCATTGTACAGCGATCTGCGCCTCACCAGGGCAGTGAAGGCCAGGGACGGCGATATATGCCAATACTGCGGAAAGACGGTGGACTGGAGCGATCGGCGCGGCGGGGAAGGCGGCACGTATGACCGCATAGACCCGGACGGGGGAAACGCCATAGACAACATCGTGGTATGCTGCCGGCTCTGTAGCTCAGAAAAAGGCGGAAGGACGCCGGAACAAGCCGAAATGCCGCTTGTTTCAGGGAAATACGCGCTGGGCAGCAGCAGCATGAAGGCAAGACGCGGCAGTAATAAGGCAGACATGAGGCGGACACAGGCGGATGACGGGCAAAAACAATCTGCAATTACCGTACCTGACCCTACCCAACCAAACCATACCGTACAGAACCGACCCCCCCTACCCCCCCCGCGCGGGGGACAGGGGGACGGGGGCGAAGCGACAAACAGCGTCCAGCAGCAGCGATTTGACGAATTCTGGGAGGCATACCCAAAAAAAACAGGCAAGGACGCAGCCCGCAAGGCCTGGAAAAAACGAAAACCGACAGCAGAGCTCCACACGCGCATGCTTGACGCGGTAGGGCAGCAGAAACAGAGCGGCCAGTGGCGCCGCGACGGCGGGCAGTTCATACCAAGCCCATCGCGATGGCTCAACGAGGGGCGGTGGGACGACGAGCCGCCGGAAGGGGGTGGGCAGGATGGCGGGCACGGGCCGGGACCGGACGGGATGCCGGGGTTCAGGGACGCCCTCGCCGGATACAGGGACGGAGGGACGGGCGGATAGGGGCAGGGTGTCGAGCGGCGACCCGCGCTTCGCCGGGAGCCCCGGCACGCCGGAGCCCGCGATATGCGCGTTCTGCGGGGCGGAGCGGCACACCGAGGGGCGTATCCTCCTGGGGGCGCCCATATGGCGCAGGGGCAGCCCCATGCCCTGCCAATGCCCGGAGGGGAAGGCGGACTGGCTGCGCATGGAGGCCGAGGCCGAGGCCGAGCGGCTGGCATGGCGGAAAGAGGCGGCGGACGCGGCGATGCGCCGGCGGGCGCGGAGGATAGCCGGAGAGAGCGGAATGGGCGAGCGGTTTCTTCAACGGACATTCCGGACTTTCGAGGCAGAAACGGCCGAGCAAAGGAAATTCAAAGCCGTCGCGCAGGCCTACGCCCGGACATTCGACGACCGCCTGCCAAAGCGCGGGGAGCCCCTGCCGGGGCGAAACGGGCTTGTGATCAGCGGCACGAAAGGGACCGGCAAGACGCACATGGCGGCGGCGATAGCCAACGAGATCATGTCCAGGGGGACGGCCGTGATCTGCATGACAGAGCGCAATCTTTTAGGCAGGATAAAGCAGGCCTACTCACCCGCCGGCCGCGCCGACGAGAACGCCGTGAGGGCGATGTACGAGAGAGTGCCGCTGCTGGCAATAGACGACCTCGGCAAGGAAAAAGCCACGGAATGGACGCTCTCGACGCTATACGCCATCATCGACGCGCGCTACGAAAGGGCGATGCCGCTGATCGTGACGACGAACTACGGCGCGAGGGGCCTCGCCGAAAGGCTTACGCCCAAAGGGGAGGACAAAACGACCGCAGATGCGATATTGGACCGCCTGAGCGAAATGTGCGAAAGCATCGTGACGGGCGGCGAAAGCTGGCGGGCGAGGCAATAGGCGGCATGTACGGCCAGGGCAGGCAATGCGGGAGGGATTTATGGGCGCATACGCAAATCGCGGCATGGCCTTTGAGAGCATGATCGAAACGGCGAACCGCCGATACAGGAACGCCGGCGCGGCGGTCATAGAAAAGCAGCACACGCACTTTGTCCCGATCCGGAACGGCAGCGGCCCGTTCGTCGCCTGCAAGGTCGAGGACAAAGGGACGGTGTATCCGGCGCTCCAAACGTGCTTGGCTGCCTGAAAACGGTCGGAAGATTATGGGGGGCTGCAACGTGAAAAAGACCAGATCAAGCACAGGGACAATACCGTTTTTGGCATTGTGCATCGTGGCGGCGGCCTCAATCGCCGTAAATACAGCGGGAAGCGGGGCCCCGGAGCCCGCCGCCCTGACGGCGCCGGAAGCCGCCTTGGCGCCCGCCCCGGCGGCCCCGGACGCGCCGGCGCCCTACAGCGCCGAGGCGCCCGCCCCGGCGCCCGAAGCGGCCCCGGAGCCGCCCTACACCGAGCAGGACGTCGAGATGCTCGCAAGGATGGTCTTCGGGGAGGCGAGGGGCCTGCCCCCGGAGGAGCAGGCCCTCTGCGCCTGGACGGCCATCAACCGCCTGGAGTCCGGGCGCTTCGGCGCCACGCTCGAGGATGTGCTGGCCGCGCCCCGCCAGTTCGTCGGCTACAGCCCGAACCACCCCGTCACGGACGGGGTTCGGGCGGTGGCCGAGGGCGCGCTGGCGGCATGGGCGGCCGGGGAGCCGGCGCCGGCCCTGCCGCCGTACGCGGAGACGGGCTCTTACCTGTATTTCAGCGGCGCGCGGGGCGGCGACGGGCGGATGCACAACTTTTTCGGGGAGGAATGGCGATAATGGAGAACAGGACGGTGAGTTTCAGGGACTGGGCATTGGAGCGGGGCATGACGGTGAGCCCGAGGCGGCTGCGGCGGCTGATCGACGCCAGGCGCATGCTGGCGGGGACATACA
Organism: Eubacteriales Family XIII. Incertae Sedis bacterium; assembly: GCA_031270275.1. Classification (GTDB taxonomy): domain Bacteria; phylum Bacillota; class Clostridia; order Peptostreptococcales; family Anaerovoracaceae; genus JAISXZ01. The sequence goes on from JAISXZ010000194.1 coordinate 17,872, forward strand.
GGAGGCTGGGCGCGGACGGCCCCGCAGGGAGGGTCGAGGCAGGGACGGGCGCCCTTGAGGCCATGCTCGCCGACGCCGCAGGCACCGCGGCCGCGCTAAGGGCGGCAGAGGCGGCCTCGGGCGGCCTCGAGCGCGACCTTCTGGCGGGGATGCTTTTCGACTGGGAGCTGGAGGCGGGCGGTGACCCGCGCATGGCCCTGAACTTCCGCGAGCCGCCCCCCGTGCGGCTGCCCAGGCGCGGGGATGCGGGGGCGGCGGTCTGGACGGGGGCGCAGGGACGCACGGATGGCGGGGATGAGGGTGCGCGATGAGGACAGCTGATTTCAGGGGAATCAATATCTGTGGTGTCCGCGGCGCGAACTCCGGCCCGGCCCCTGATGGGACGCTTCGGATAACGCTGCATTTGGCGCCCGTCACGAAGAAGAACAGCCCGCGCGTCGTCGACATGGGCCGGCGCTGCCCTGTG
>JAISXZ010000199.1 GCA_031270275.1 Eubacteriales Family XIII. Incertae Sedis bacterium
CAAGGATGATGAGGGGTATGACCTTCACCAGCAGGAAGATGATCAGCAGCTTCGTGCGCATGCCGAAGCCAAGCCTGTCCAGCGCGCCGCCTATGGCCCCGCTGATATATTCCACCGCCCCTCTCATTCCGTTCCCTCCCCCGCCGCGAGCATCTCGTTCATGGAATCCACGTATGCAGGCAGCATCAACACCTTCAGATAGTCGAGCACCAATAGGTCCGTAACGCCGTTCTGTCTGAGCATGGCGCCGAAATCCTCCCTGTAGGACCGGGGATCGACGCAGAGTATGTTTTCAAAGTAGGGCGCCAGCCACGGGACGAAGGCGTTGCCGTAGGAGTCCTTGACGACGGCCAGCACGCGGCCCTTGGGCCCGTCCCCGAAGATGTCTATGAGCGGGTAGTCCCCGCCTATGAAGATCCCTATGCTCGGCTCCTTCCCGGCGAACGAGAGATCGATGGCCTTGCCGCTGAAGGAATAGAACACGCCGTCCTCGCCGTAGTAATGGACCGTGGTCGGGTTGTTGCGCCCTTTCAGCAGGTAGTACGAGAGCGTGTCCGGGCGTTCGCCTATGTCCCCGGCGGGCGCCAGCCTGTAGAGCTGGCCCAGGAAGCCTTCAAGGGGCGTCTCCTTGTACGCCTCGATCCCAAGGGGCTCGAACCCGGCGGCCTCGGCGAAGGCCCTCATGCCGAAGTAGGCCCCCAGCGCCGTCCAATGGTGGTCCGTCCTGAAGTACACGTACTCGGAGCTGTGGCGTTCGAGCTGCGCATAGGCGTCCACCGTCCTGATCCGCCCGCCATAGGCAGCGTAGACCTCAGATATGGCTTCCTTCTGCGGATCGGACTCCCTGCGGTAGCGCTCCTCCGCGAACTCGATCGGCATGGGCACAAGCATGGAATAGACCTTCACGCCCTCCGGCGCCGCCTCGGCGATGCGGCCCACCGTCTCCGCGTAGTAGCCGCGCGTCGCGGGGTCGTCGTCGTAGACCTCGAGCAGGCGGTCGCTCAGCGTTATCAGGGACTGGCGCTTTTCCTGCCCGCCGGCCTCCCCGCCGCCGTCCCCGGCGGAATCCACGCCTATGTCGGCGCCGACCTCGACGATGCCGGCCTCCTGCTCAAGGCCGTGCAGCTCCCTGAGCCTGTCCGCCAGATGGACGAGCTCTATCCGCCAGGGCACATGGTCCGCGAGATATTCGTCCCAGGCGCGGTAATACGCGCCGCTCAGGTAGCTTTCGACGGCAAATCCCGGCCTTTCGGCCAGGGCGCGCCGCTCCTGCTCGGAGATCTTCTCGTCGCTCGTCCACGAGGCTGCGGCCGCCGCGCAGAACAGGGCCAGCATGGCTATGAAGACCAGTGCGGAAAGTCTCTTCATCGTCAAAACCTAAAGTAGAGGAAAGGGTTGTAGCTTTCGCCCGCCAGAAGCAGGAAACAGGCGGCGAGCGAGGCGGCGACCAGCACAGCCTTGAAAAGCTCGGCGCCGGCCCCTAGGCCCAGCGACAGCCTCTCCATCATCAAGCGCGGCAGGGGCGTGGAGCCTACCGCGAAAACGGGGAACAGCCAGAAATACTGGAAGAACACGCTCGCGGTCTTCATATCCACGCCGGAAACGCCGTTCAGGAAGAAAAAGGCGCCCGAGAACTGCGCCAGCCGCCCGGCGTCCACGAAGTAGAATATGCCCCAGCCGTATATGACTATGAGCATGGTGACGAGCCATTTCACGGGGAGGGGCACCCTGCCCGTGAAGCCGGCGAGGTTCTTCTCCAGTATGAGAAGCAGGCCGTAATAGAGCCCCCAGGCTATGAAATTCCAGCTCGCGCCGTGCCACAGCCCGGTCAGGAACCAGACGACCAGGATGTTGCGAAGCTGCAGGCGGCGGTTGCCTCCCAGCGGTATGTACAGATAGTCCCGGAAAAAGCCCCCAAGCGATATGTGCCAGCGCCGCCAGAACTCCGTTATGGACGAGGAAATGTACGGATAGCGGAAATTCTCGTTGTAGCGGAAGCCGAACATCCTGCCAAGGCCGATAGCCATGTCCGAATAGCCCGAGAAATCGAAATATATCTGGAACGTGTAGAATATGACGCCGAGCCAGACGGCCGCCGGCGCCGCAGAGGCCAGATCGCCGTCGAGCAGGGCGCCCGCCCCGGCCCCCGCGCTGTTTGCGAGCAGGACCTTCTTGCCCAGCCCCACGCAGAAGCGCTTCGCGCCCGCGCCGAAGTCCCCGAACGTGACCTCGCGCGACTCTATCTGCCGCTCTATGTCCATGTAGCGCACTATCGGGCCCGCAACGAGCTGCGGGAACATGGAGACGTACAGGAGGTAGTTGAAATAGCTGCGCTGCACGGCGGTCCTGCCGCGATACAGGTCTATTATGTACGAAAGGGACTGAAACGTGTAGAAGGATATGCCTATGGGCATCTCCAGCGAGAACTCCGGGAGGTCCGGCCCCGGCAGCGCGTTCAGCGTGCCTATGGCAAAGCCTATGTACTTGAACACGAACAGTATGCCCAGGTTGATGGCTATGGAGCTTATCAGGATAAGCTTCGCGCCGCCCCTGCTCCTGGCCGACCCAATGCGCCTGCCGTTCACGTAGTCCACGGACGAGGTGAAAAGCATGGCGACAATCCAAAGGGGCTCGCCCCAGGAATAGAAGAACAGCGAGCCCGCAAGCAGTATTCTGTTGACGATCCTGAAGCTGCCTGTGGCGCGCAGCGTCGCGTAGTAGGCGAGCAGCACGGCCGGCAGGAACAGGCCCAGAAAAACGAGGCTTGAAAAAACCATAATTTATTAGCGGGCCCTCCGTCTTGGCAGGGCGCAAAGCGCGAGGGCGGCGGGGAGCAGGCGCGCCGCCGCGGTCCTGTTCTTCATGGCTGATCGTCTCTCCTTTCAAAGGTCTGTTCTCCGGGGGAGGGGGAATCCGCGCCGGGCCGCCAAGCGGGTCTCGCCAAGCCGCTGATCGTGAATCCATTATACACTTTTCGGTCTGGTTGTGCGAGACATTTTAAAAAAAATAGGGGCAGTATGGAAAAAGCGCTTAATTGAAAAAGTCAACGCACCCCCCTGTTGACCGGCCGGTTGCATTGAGTCTTTCGGGAGCATGGGGCGCGTTGAGTTCTTCGGGTCTGGTGCATGACGATCTCTTCGTGCTT
>JAISXZ010000214.1 GCA_031270275.1 Eubacteriales Family XIII. Incertae Sedis bacterium
GCCTCCGGCGGTTCCAAGCCCTTGTCGCTCGCCCCCAAGACAATCGCTCGGCCGAGCGGGTGTTCCGATCCTTTTTCGGCCGAAGCGGCAATTCGCAGGAGGTCGTCGGCATCCGCGCCATCGGTCGTCAGCACATCGGTCACGGACGGCTTGCCCTCGGTGATGGTGCCGGTCTTGTCGAACACGATGGTGTTGATTTTGTGCGCGGTCTCAAGTGCCTCGCCGCCTTTGATGAGTATGCCGTTCTCCGCGCCCTTGCCCGTGCCGACCATGATCGCCGTGGGCGTCGCCAGCCCTAGGGCGCAGGGGCAGGCGATGACGAGGATGGAGATGAATATCGTCAGCGCGAAGCCGATGTCGCCGCCGCTGCCGAAGTACCACGCGATCCCGGCGGCCAGCGCAATCGCGCACACGATGGGCACAAAGTAGCCGGACACGACGTCGGCCATCTGCGCGATGGGCGCCTTGCTGCCCTGCGCGTCCTCCACCAGCCTGATGATCTGCGCCAGCGCCGTGTCGCTGCCGATTTTCTCGGCCCTGAACCGGAGGGCCCCCGTGGTGTTGAGGGAGGCGGCGTACACCGCGTCGCCCGCCTTTTTGTCCACCGGCATGCTCTCGCCGGTCAGCATGGACTCGTCTATCGAGCTGTGGCCGTCCACGACCGTGCCGTCCACGGGGATCTTGGCGCCGGGCTTCACGGCGATGACGTCGCCGATCTCCACTTCCTCGATGGGTATCTCCGTCTCGGCGCCCCCCCGCACGACAATCGCCGTTTTCGGCGCGAGGCCCATAAGCTTCTTGATCGCCTCGCTCGTCCTGCCCTTCGTCACGGCCTCCAGCGACTTGCCGAGCAGTATAAGCGTGACAATCACGCCCGCCGTCTCAAAGTAGAGCGATTCCACCGCGCCGGATCTTCCGGCCGCGATCTGCCACGTGTTCCAGGCGCTGTACAGCACGGCGGCAGAGGTCCCGACCGCGATGAGCGAGTCCATGTTCGGGCTTCGGGCGGCCAGCGCCTTGAAGCCGACCGTGTAGAACCTATAGCCCACGCCGACGACGGGAACGACCAGCAGGAGCTCCAGCAGCGCGTAGGCAAGCGGGGAAGCCATGGGGTCAAGCCCGGCGGGGAGCGGGAGCCGGACGGCCTCGATCATCGGCGCCATCGCGATGTAGAGGAGGGGCAGGCTGAAAGCGGCGGACACGGCAAACTTCGTCCACAGCGTCCTTGTCTCCTTCTGCCTGCGCGCCCTGTCCTCGTCGGCGGCGTCGGCCATGCCGCCGGCCGGGGCGGCCGCGCTGGCGGCGGCGTCCCTTTCGACCACCTCATACCCGATCCTTTGGACGGCCTCCTTTATTGCGGGGAGCTGCAGCGCGGACGCGTCGAATTCCACAAACAGCTTCTCGCTCGCGAGATTCACGTTGGCCTGCCCGATGCCCGACAGCTTTCGGACAGTCCTCTCTATTCGCTGCGCGCAGGCGGCGCAGGTCATCCCTCTGACGCTCAGCACCTGGCTTTCCATATCGTGGCTCACCTCTCGTTAGGATTTGGCCCCGCCGAGATTCTGGCGGGCGGATCGGCGCGGGATCGGCGCCGCCGTTCAGTACTCGGACTTCCAGTTGGCGAAGATGGCTTTCGATTCCTCGAAAAACGCCTTGGCAATGGTGATCTCGCTGTCCGTCACCGCCTTGTTGGCGTCGAATATGGGGACCGGGTTGCAGCCGCCCGACTCCACCTCCACCTGGTCCATGCGGAAGCGGTTCCCGCAGTTCTGGCATACCAGCACGTCCCCGTCCTGCTTGTAATAGCCCCTGCCGGAATCGTAGCACACCTGGCAGGTGTTGAACGCCGTGCGGATCGTGCCGTCCGGCGCCTCCACGGCTATGACCTCGAGCCTCGTCCCCTCTATCTCGACGGGGTAGAACCTCGCGGTCGTGGATATCTCGCTCACGGGGATCACAAGGTCGGCGTCCACGGCCACCGCAGCGGCGCCGGCATCGACGTCGCCAGGGCCCGCGTCCCCGCCGTCCCTTAGCGCCAAGACGGCCGTTATGGCGACTACGACGATTATGGCCGCCGCGCCGGCCGGCCTCAGCCAGCTGTTCGTTTTTCCCGCAGGCGCCTTCCCCGGCGCCTTTTTGCCGGGCCGGGCCTGCCTGCCGTGTGACTGTGCCATTTCAGCATCCTCCTGCCTCGGGCTTCATCCCGCCTTGGCCCCCATTTCATCTGTCGTCATAATCGCGGCTGGCGGGCGTCCATTCCTGCCTGCCGCCGTCGCTCTTGCCCCTCTTTTCCGGCTTTTCGCGCATGAAGAACATGGCGGCGACGATTCCCAGCGCGGGCAGGACGCAGTGCCAGTGACTGATCAGAAACTGCATGGTTTTCACCTCCAGACGCTAATGGCAGCTTGGCCCGCCGCCGCCTTCAAATACCTCCGGCGGATAGACAAGGGTCTCGTAGGCCGTAGCCTCCGCCCTGATCGCGGCCTCGTCTATCGCGCCCAGGTCCTCGACCACCTTGACATAGCCGTAGGACGTGCTGTCGCCGTTGGAAAACGAGAAATATTCCGTGGGTGACAGATAGAGCGTGTTTTCGCCCGGCTGGAGCTCGAGCCGCGTGCCGTAGTACGGCACGAGCATCGTAAGGCCGCTGTCGGCGGCCGAGGCGTTGTCAATCGTCCATTCCACGTCCGTGCCGCCCTGCACGACGACGACGGCAGGGCTGTAGCCCCCGTCCGTGAGCTTGATCGAGACCCGCTGCACGGCGTATTCGTTTCCCTGCACCTCGATAGTCCCCAGCTCGGCCACCGCCAGGGCGTCGACGGGAATGGCCACGTTTGCCGGGACGGGATCGGGGATCTCAGGGTACTCGGCCCCGTAGGGCGGAGCCTCCGATCCGTCATCGCCCGGCGTGGCCGCAGCCTCGCCGCCCTCCCCTATCACCGTGATGGAGCTGCGTATCATACCCATCCAGCAGCTGTATGGAAAGCGGCCGGTTTCCGTAGGCGTGAACTCGATGAGGTTCGCCCCCGTCGCGAAGCTGTGCTCAACGCCGAACGCCGGTATGAAGATGCGGTTGTTGCAGCCGTTTATGCTGCCCTGCGGCGCCTCTATCGTCCATTTGACGGGGATTCCCGCCTGGACGGTTATGGCGGGGTAGCGCCCCGGCTGGAGCGTGCTGCCCACGATCTGGTATCCGTCCTCGATGGGCGGGGCCTGGACCTCCGCCGCGCCGGTCGCCGCCGCGCCGGGCAGGAAGTCGAGCGACAGGCCCGACAGGCTCCATCCCTGCGAAAACATCGACAGCCCGAGCACCACGACGAGCGTCGCGCCGACCGTCATCACCCTGCGGGTGAACCTCCTGCTGAGCACGGAGCTCAGGGCGCCGAGCCCGAACATCAGCGGGACGGTGCCGAGGCTGAACAGGAGCATCGACAGCGCGCCGCTGGCCGGGCTCCCTGTGGACAGGGCGTAGAGCTGCATGGCCTGCAGGGGGCCGCAGGGCATCAGGCCGTTCAGAAGCCCCACGATCAGCGGGCTTTTGCTCCTGCTTTTCCCCTCGTCGATCCTCCGGGCGAAGACGCGGGGCATGCCCGGCGTGAGCCTGCGCAGCCATGGGAAGATCCCGAGCATATTGATCCCCATGAGTACCATGAACACGCCGGCGACGAGCTGGATCGTCCCCCTGAACGAGCCCGAGAGCATGAGGACGGACCCGAGCGCGCCGACGATGCCGCCCACCGCCGTGTACGAGGCCACCCGCCCGAGGTTGTACAGGGCGCTGGGCCTGAACGCCGCCGCGCGGCTTCCGCCCTGGCCATTCGCCTGCGGCAGGCACTGCGACAGATTGATGCCGCCGCACATCGCCATGCAGTGAACCGACGTAAGCAGCCCGATTATGAACAGCATGCCGTAGCCCATGCCGGCCTCTGCGGTCGGGAAGATGCTGAACGCGCCGGTCAGGCCGAACTGCCTCATCAGCATGAACACGGCGAGGATGATGATCAGAAGGCCTGCGGCCCTCCTGCCCGACGCGGGCTCCTGGCGCCCGTCCAGCGCCGTGTAGCCCAGACGCTCGATGACCGACTCTATCTCACGGATCGATATGATGTCCGTGTCGTAGACGACGGTCGCGATCCCGTCGCCGTAGGCCACCTCGGCCGACTCTATGCCCGCCGTGCTGCGGAGCTTCCTTTCGATCTTGCCCTGGCAGCCTGTGCAGGTCATGCCGCCGATATGCAGCCGTCCCGTCCTCAGTTTCGCATCCATATGGCAAAAGCGCCTCCCGTCGCGTCCCGTTGAAGACAGCATAGCAGCCAATTTTGTAGAAAATATGTGCGCGCGGCATTTTTTTTGTTTTTTGACGAGAAGGGCGCCGCGCCTGCCGCCACGGGGCGGTGCGCCCACGCCCTAGGCGAAAAGCTGAAAGATATCGATTCCCCAATCTAAAACGCTCATTGCGCGCTGCGCGGGCCAGGGGCGCGGGGATGGCCTTCCGGGCGGCATCCGCGGTTTTTCAACGATATTCAGGCAATGGCGCGGCAGCCACCGCGAGAATCCGCGGCCGTGATCGGGCCGCAGGCGAAAGAATTGAAAAATATTGATATCCCGATTAAAAACTGTCATTTCACATTTCCTGGGCATAGGTATAGAATAAGCGTCAACAGAGCCGCGCGGCTATGTTTTGGATGGAACGGGGCTGCATTCCTGGGCTTCGTCGGCTATTTGTGGCGGCGCATAGCGCCGTGGTGGGTTCAGATGAGAAGGAGGAAATGCGTATGGGACTTAGGAAGATCATCGCCGTCCTGGCGGCGGTCGCGCTGTGTTTTGCCCTTGCCGCGTGCGGCGGCGGCGGTGACGCGGGCGGCGGTGACGCGGGCGGCGAGGCCACAACGGGCGGCGACAGCGGCGCGCCGGCGGGCGAAGGCCCGGCCACCATCAAGATCGGCGTGCCAAACCCGACCACAGGCAAGATCGCGAGCTTCGGCATAGGCACGCCCTGGGCCGAGAACCTTGCCGTGGACGCCGTAAACGCGGACGGCGGCATATACATCGAGGAGTACGACAGAAAGATACCCGTCGAGATCATAGTCGTAGACACGGAGAGCGACGCGACCAAGGCCTCCGAGGTGACCCAGCAGCTCGTGGAGCAGAACGACGTCGATGTGCTGATCGGGCGGCACACCCCCGACACGGCCCTGCCCGTGGCCGCCATGGGCGAGCGCTACGGCGTCCCCACGGTGACCATGGAATGCCCCGTCAACCCCTGGGCGATAGGCGGCCCCTACGAATGGGTCTACCACGCCTTCTGGAAGATCGAGACCGCCTTTGACCTCTACAAGTCCATGTGGGACGAGCTGGGCTTCGGCGAGGGCACGGTCATAGGCTTCATGTTCCCGAACGACGCCGACGGCCTGGCTTGGTTCGACATCTTCGAGCCCAGATGCAGGGAGGCCGGCTACGTGATATCCGACCCCGGCCGCTACCCCATAATGAACCAGGACTGGACCGCCGTGATATCCCAGTTCAAGAACGACGGCGTGCAGATCATAGTCGGCTGCGAGGTGGCGCCCGACTTCACGTCCTTCGCGGCGCAGGCGGAGCAGCAGGGCCTGAAGTACGACCTCGTGTCCATGGGCCGCGCCTTCCTGTTCCCGGCGGACGCCAACGCCAACCCGCCTGAGATCGCGGACGGCCTCACCACCGAGATGTGGTGGAGCCCCTGGCACCCCTACATCTCGTCCCTGACGGGCATGACCTGCGCGGAGATGACCAGCCTGTACGAAGAGGAGTTCGGCATCGAGTGGTCCGCGCCCATGGGCTACAAATACGCCTGCGTTGAGGTGGCGATAGACGCGCTGAAGCGGGCGGCCTCCCTGGATCCCGTAAAGATCCGCGACGCCATAGGCGAGACGGACCTCGACACGATAGTCGGCCACATCAAGTACGACCCCGACACCCACGTGTCCGAGACCGTCATAGTGGGTGCGCAGTGGAAGCTCAATGAGGAAGGCAGCGCCGTTGAGATCAGGGTGGTCAAGAACGACAAGAACCCGGAAATACCCAAGAACGCCGAGCTGGAGCTGCCTCCGAGGTAGCACAAAGGCCGCCGCGGCCCGCGCTGCGGGCAGGACAGACGCGAAGGGCGGCGCCCCGCAGCTGCAGGGCGCCGCCCTTCTTTTGGCAGGGTTTCTTCGCGGCGGCGGCTTAGGAGCTGTCGAAAAATAAAGTGTACAGTTGGCGCAGCAATTTTGTGTCCCGGCAAGGCGCCGGGTTCCGCGAATACTTGTAGTATTCAAGGGTTCCGGCAACGCAGCCGGGGCGCGAAAGGGC
>JAISXZ010000040.1 GCA_031270275.1 Eubacteriales Family XIII. Incertae Sedis bacterium
GGTGGAAGGAGGGGCTTGTCTATCAGCTGTTCGTGGACCGCTTCGCACGGGGCGAAGACTGGCAGCGGCGTTTCTTCGACGCGCGGGGCGACGGCAGGCTCGGGACCAAGCGCCTGCTCCAGCCCGACTGGCATGATGTGCCGTTCATGTGCAAGGACGACAGGGGATGGGTGGTGCGCTGGCCTTTCTTCGGCGGCACGCTGGAGGGCGTCCGCGAGAAGCTGTCCTATATCCGCAGCCTCGGCGTCACGGTCATCTACATGAACCCCGTGTTCGAGGCCGCGAGCAACCACAAGTACGACACGGGTGACTACATGAAGATCGATCCCGGCTACGGCGACGAGGACGCCTTTCGCCGCCTGGCGGAGGAGGCGGCGGAGCACGGGATCTCCATAGTGCTGGACGGGGTGTTCAGCCACACGGGCGCCGACAGCGTCTACTTCAACAGATACGGCAACTACCCCTCGCTCGGCGCGTGGCAGTCGGAGGATTCGCCCTACAGGGGCTGGTACCGCTTCAACCAGGATCCCGAGGGCTACGAATGCTGGTGGGGCGTGGCCGACCTCCCGAACGTCGAGGAGTCGGATTCCGGATACCAGGAGTACATATGGGGCGGCGACGACAGCGTAATCAGGCACTGGCTCAGGGCCGGCGCGAGGGGCTGGCGGCTCGACGTCGCCGACGAGCTCCCCGATTCCTTCATAGCCAGCCTGAAGACGGCCATAAAGGAGACCAAGGGCGACGGCCTGCTGATGGGCGAGGTCTGGGAGGACGCCTCCAACAAGCGAAGCTATGGCGAGATGCGCGAATACCTTCTGGGCAGGGAGCTCGACGCGACGATGAACTACCCGTTCCGGGACTGGTGCATCGATTTCGCGCTGAACCGCATCGGGCCGCCCGAGCTTCACGCCCGCGTCATGAACATATACGAAAACTATCCGAGGGAGCGCTTCGTCTCGTGCATGAACCTCGTCGGCAGCCATGACCGCGAAAGGATACTGAGCGTCCTGGGGGGCCTGCCGGACGAGCAGGCCATGTCCGACTGGCAGAGGCAGTCGTGGCGCCTTGGGACCGAGGCGCGCGGGCTGGCGAAGCGCAGGCTTAAGCTGCTTTCCCTGTGGCAGATGGCCTTCCCCGGCGTCCCCTCCATATACTACGGCGACGAGGCCGGCGTGGAGGGCCTGTCCGACCCGCACAACAGGGCCACCTTCCCCTGGGGGCGCGAGGACGGCGACCTTGTGGGCTGGTATCGCATGATAGGCAATCTGCGCGCCGAATACAGCGTGCTGCGGGACGGCGGCTTTGAATCCTGCGGCGGCTACAGCCACATGTACGCGTTCAGCCGCTTCAGCGGCGGGGAGCGGGCGCTCATATTCATAAACGCCTCCGCCGAGCATTCGGAGGACGCCGAGATAGAGCTCGCCGACGGCGAAAACGTGTTCGTGGAGCTTCTGTCCGGGGAGGCGCTGGAGCCGGACGGGGCCGACGGGCCGCTGCGTCTCAGCGTGGGCCCGCTTGAATGCAGGGCGGTGTACATAAGGAAGACGGATCCGGCCCTGCTGCCCATGAAAAAGCTCGGCAGGGCCGCGGGCCTGCTGTGCCACGTGACCTCGCTGCCGTCGGACATCGGCTGCGGGGATATGGGGCAGGTCGCCTATGACTTCTGCGGCTATCTCGCGTCGGGCGGGCAGAGGATATGGCAGATACTGCCGCTGAACCCCGCCGGGGCCGGGGATTCGCCCTATTCGGGCTGCTCGGCCTTCGCGGGCAACGAGCTGCTGATCGACTGCGGGGCCTTCATGAAAAGCGGCCTGATATCCGAGCAGGATATGCCCAAGCGGAACTTGACGGCGCAGGCGCTTCAAAGCATAATGGGCGGCGGGGTGCAGTCTCGGGCCGACTTCGCCAGGGCGCGGGCCGCGAAGCAGCCCGTATTCGAAAAGGCCTACGCGGCCTTCAACGAAAACAGCGCGGATTTTCGCGATTTTTGCGCGAGAAACGAATACTGGCTCGCCGATTACTGCCTGTACCGCGCCATACGCGAGTATTTCGGCGGCAAGCCGTGGCAGGAATGGCCGCAGGACATACGCGACCGCGAACCCGCGGCCCTGGACGAGTACCGCGAGAGGCTTTCCCGCGCGGCCGGCCTGCACCGCTTCCTGCAATACGAGTTTGAGAGGCAGTGGAACGCCCTTAAGGCCCACGCGAACGGGCTCGGGGTCTCCATACTGGGCGATCTGCCCATATACGTGTCGGCCGACAGCTGCGACGCCTGGGCAAACCGCAGCCTGTTCGCCCTTGACGGGGCCGGGCGCGCCAGGAAGACGGGGGGAGTGCCGCCGGACGCCTTCAGCGAGGACGGGCAGAACTGGGGCAACCCCGTGTTCGACTGGCCGGCCAACAGATCGCAGGGCTACGAATGGTGGATACGCCGCCTGGGCCGCAATCTGGCGCTCTGCGACTTCCTGCGCCTCGATCACTTCAGGGGCTTCGAGGCGTACTGGGAGATTCCGGCCGGATCCGCCACGGCCGTGAGCGGCTTCTGGGCCAAGGGCCCCGGCAAGGAGCTGTTTGAGGCCGCGGAGGCGGCGCTCGGGCCGCTGCCCATGCTGGCGGAGGACCTTGGCTATCTGACCCCGAACGTCGATGATCTAAAGAACACCTTTGCGTGGCCCGGCATGAAGGTCTACCAGTTCCACGCCGATTCCATGGGGCTGAAGGATCCCGCCCGGCCGGACGAGGCGGGGGACAGCGACGGCGGCGACGGCGGCGTAAAGGACGCCGAGGGCGCCGAAGGCGCGGAGGACGCGGAGGACGCGGGGCGCGTCTCGCTGCAGGCATACTACACGGGCACGCACGACAACGACACGCTGGCCGGCTGGCTGGCGGGGGCGGAGGGCGCCGGGGGCGCGGACGGAGAGGCCTCCGCGCCGCTGGATCAGGAGGGCATAAGGGCGCGCTGCTCCGAGATCATAGAGAGCCTGTACGGCTCGGATGCCATGTGGGTCATACTGCCGCTGCAGGACGCCTGGTTCCTGGATTCCAGCGCGCGGATGAATATTCCGGGCACCGTCGGGGGCAATTGGGTCTGGGCCGCCGGCAAGGATGGCTTTACCGGGGCTTCGTCCCTTTATCTGCGCGGGCTGGCGGAAAAATATAAAAGGCTCTGATTGAATTTGCTGTTGACAGGAAGCGGCTTTGGTGCTATTATAATTTTATAACTATTATAAATTATTTCCGCAGACGGCCCTCTTGGGGATCATGCCATGCCCATGTGCGCAGAACACAGCAACGAACGCCTTAGCCGGAAACTCCGAAGCGCGGGGCTTCGCCCCTCCACGGCGCGCGTGCATGTGCTGCGCTATCTGGACAGGAACCGCAACCACCCCACGGTGGATCAGATATACAGGTCCCTGCTGGAGAGCCTGCCGGGGCTTTCCCGCGCCTCGGTCTACAACAGTTTGGCGGCGCTCGGGAGGGCGGGGCTTGTGCGGCCCCTCGCCATGGACGGCAACGAGCTGCGCTACGATTCCTCCGTTGGGGACCATGGGCATTTCCGCTGCCGGGGCTGCGGGGTTATATACGATTTCGATCTGCCGCCGGCCGTGTCGGCCTCCGCCGCGGACGGGCTTCAGGGCTTTCAGGTGGACAGGCATGATTTCCTGGCATGGGGGCTCTGCCCCGGATGCGCGGGCGCCGGGCGCTAAGCTGCGTTGTGCTGTCCGCCCCCGCACAGGGGGCGCGGCATTGCGGATAAAGGGGGCTCCAAAGGCCGCCGTGTGCGCGGGGGCCTTTGGAACCCCCGCAAATCAGACTTGGGTTTTATGGAGGTAACTTGTCATGGCAAAATTTGTATGCAGCATCTGTGGCTATGTCCACGAGGGGGGCGGCGCCCCTGAAAAATGCCCGCAGTGCGGCGCGCCCGCATCCAAGTTCGCGGCGCAGGCCGAGGGTAAGCTGGCTTGGGCCGACGAGCACCGCATCGGCGTAGCCAAGGACGTGGATCCCGAGGTCGTAGAGGGCCTTAGGGCGAACTTCACGGGCGAATGCACGGAGGTAGGCATGTATCTGGCGATGAGCCGCCAGGCGGACAGGGAGGGCTATCCCGAGGTCGCGGAGGCCTACAAGAGGATCGCTTTTGAGGAGGCGGAGCACGCGGCGAAATTCGCGGAGCTGCTCGGCGAGGTTGTCTACGCGGACACAAAGAAGAATCTCCAGCTGCGGCTCGAGGCCGAGCACGGCGCGACGGCCGGCAAGAAGCAGCTTGCGACGAGGGCCAAGGAGCTTGGCTACGACGCCATCCACGACACGGTGCACGAGATGTGCAAGGACGAGGCGCGGCATGGCTGCGCGTTCGGCGGGCTGCTGAAGCGCTATTTCTAGGGGGCGTTTCCCTAATCAGTATTTCCTTAGCAAACGGCCTGGCGGCCTATCGCCGGGCCGTTTGTTGGTTAAGATGAGAAAAATGTGCAAAAATGCATAAAAATGTCAGGCCCGACAATCAGCGAAAACAAGTTGACTCATTGCGCTGGATGTGATATTATTATAGACTGCCATGTGAACGATGTTCTGCCTTTTGGTGCGGCGCTCAGCAATAAAAGGAGAGGATAACATGCCTGAACCTGTCAAGATCGGCAAGAAGACCAGAATGAGCTATTCCAAGATAAAAGAAGTCGCCGAGATGCCCAACCTGATACAGATACAGACCGAGTCGTACAGATGGTTTGTCGAGGAAGGGCTCAAGGAGGTCTTTGAGGACATCTCCCCCATAAAGGACTACGCGGGCAACCTGGTCCTGGAGTTCATGGACTACTCCCTCAACTCACCGCTGGATCCGCCCAAGTACAGCCAGGAGGAATGCAAGGAACGCGACGTCACCTACGCCGCCCCGCTCAAGGTCAAGGTCAGGCTGGTCAACAAGGAGACAGGGGAGGTCAAGGAGCAGGAAGTGTTCATGGGAGACTTCCCGCTCATGACCGAGAAAGGCACGTTCATATACAACGGCGCGGAGCGCGTCGTCGTCACCCAGCTCGTCCGCTCCCCCGGCCCGTACTACGACGTCACCGTGGACAAATCCAACAACAGGCTCTACTCGACGACGGTGATCCCGAACAGGGGCGCGTGGCTGGAGTACGAGACCGATGCCGGCGAGGTGATAAACGTCCGCGTGGACAGGACGAGGAAGCAGCCCGTGACCACGCTGCTGCGCGCCCTGGGCTATTCCACGGACAAGGAGATAATAGAGCTGCTGGGCGACGACCCCAGGCTTCAGAAGACCTTGGAGAAGGACCAGTCCTCAAACTGCGAGGAGGGCCTTAAGGAGATATACAAGAAGCTGCGGCCGGGCGAGCCCCCTACGCTGGAAAGCGCGAAGTCGCTGCTCGACTCGCTGTTCTTCGACGCCAAGCGCTACGACCTCGCCAAGGTGGGCCGCTACAAGTACAACAAGAAGCTGGGGCTGTCGGGGCGCATAGCGGCGCTCACGGCGGCCGAGGACGTCATCGACCCGAACACGGGGGAGATACTGGCGGAGAATGGCCTGCCAATATCGCGCAAGGCCGCCCTGGACATAGAGAATGCCGGCATCGGGCACGTGCTCGTGCAAAGCAGGAGCGACGAAGGGGCCGTCGTGAAGGTGATAGGCAACCGCTTCGTCTCGATATCGGGCTACGTGGGCTTCGATCTGAGCGGCACCAAGCTCCCCGACAAGGTCTACTACCCCGTCCTTAAGGAGATACTGGACGGGGCGAAGGGCGAGGCCGAGATCCGGGAGGCCCTTGCCGCGAGGAAGTCCGAGCTCTCGCCGAAGCACATAATAATAGACGACATAGTGGCGTCCGTCAGCTACATACTGAACCTCGGCCACGGCATAGGCAGCACGGACGACATAGACCATCTGGGCAACAGGCGGGTGCGCACCGTGGGCGAGCTGCTGCAGAACCAGTTCCGCATCGGCCTCGCCAGGATGGAGCGCGTGGTCAAGGAGAGGATGACCATCCAGGACATAGACGTCACGACGCCGCAGGCCCTTATGAACATAAGGCCCGTCACCGCCGCCATCAAGGAGTTCTTCGGCAGCTCGCAGCTCTCCCAGTTCATGGACCAGAACAACCCGCTGGCGGAGCTTACCCACAAGAGGCGGCTGTCCGCCCTGGGGCCCGGCGGCCTCTCCCGCGAGAGGGCCGGCTTCGAGGTGCGCGACGTGCATCATTCCCATTACGGGAGGATGTGCCCCATAGAGACCCCCGAAGGCCCCAACATAGGGCTCATAGGCTCGCTCACGACATACGGGAAGATCAACGAGTACGGCTTCATCGAGACGCCCTACCGCAGGGTTGACAAGGCGAAGGGCATCGTCACCGGGCAGATCGACTACCTCACGGCGGACGAGGAGGAGATGCTGATAATAGCGCAGGCCAACGAGCCGCTCGACAAGAACGGCCGTTTCCTGAACCACAGGGTGGCGTCGCGGGGCGCGGGCGGCGAGATCGATCTCGTCCCCAAGGAAGTTATAGACTACATGGACGTCTCGCCCAAGCAGGTCGTGTCCGTCGCCACCGCCATGATACCCTTCCTGGAAAACGACGACGCGAACCGCGCGCTCATGGGTTCCAACATGCAGAGGCAGGCGGTGCCGCTGCTCGTCACGGAGGCGCCCATCATAGGCACGGGCATGGAGCACAAGGCGGCCAGGGACTCCGGCGTCGTGGTGCTCGCTAAGCGCCCAGGCACGGTCGTGTACGTGGACGCGGTCAGGATAGTCGTCGAGAGGGACGACGGGGAGGGCCGGGACGAGTACGGCATGCTGAAGTTCAGGCGCTCCAACCAGGGCACCTGCATAAACCAGCGGCCCATAGTCAACAAGGGCGAGCGCGTGGAGGCGGGCGAGGTCATAGCGGACGGCCCTTCCACCGACGACGGCGAGGTGGCGCTCGGCAAGAACCTGCTGATAGGCTTCATGACCTGGGAGGGCTACAACTACGAGGACGCCATCATACTGAACGAGCGCCTCATAATGGACGACACGCTCACGTCGCTGCACATCGAGGAATACGAGGCGGAGGCCAGGGACACCAAGCTCGGCTCCGAGGAGATAACCAGGGACATACCCAACGTCGGCGAGGACGCGCTGCGCGACCTCGACGAGGACGGCATAGTGCGCATAGGCGCGGAGGTCGGCTCCTACGATATACTGGTCGGCAAGGTGACGCCCAAGGGCGAGACGGAGCTTACGGCCGAGGAGCGGCTGCTGCGCGCCATATTCGGCGAGAAGGCCCGCGAGGTGAGGGACACCTCGCTCCGCGTCCCCCACGGGGAGACGGGCATAGTCGTGGACGTGAGGGTGTTCAGCCGCGAGAACGGCGACGAGCTGTCGCCGGGCGTCAACAAGCTCGTTCGCTGCTACGTCGCGACGAAGCGCAAGATCAGCGTGGGCGACAAGATGGCGGGCCGGCACGGCAACAAGGGCGTCATATCCCGCATACTCCCGGAGGAAGACATGCCCTTCCTCGAAAACGGCGAGCCTCTTCAGGTCATGCTGAACCCCCTCGGCGTCCCCTC
>JAISXZ010000048.1 GCA_031270275.1 Eubacteriales Family XIII. Incertae Sedis bacterium
TGGCTTGTGTGGATTTCCTGCGGCGTTGTTGTCGTCGGTAGCCATATCCCCGCTATGGCTCCCTCCTCCGCCGAGCCGCAGAAAACCCATACTGCGCCATTTATAAAAAAATGTATTAGACACTACACTAGAACACAGCCCACTCTTCCAGATTCGGATTCGTATCGCCCTGTTCCGCGAGCCAGAAGGCCGGCGCTGCGACGTTTTTCTTTATGTCGTCAGGATTCAGATAGGCCGCCCACCAAGAATAGGTGGAATTGCTTATGACGATATTCTGGCATCGGCTCATCAGCATCATATCTTTCCACTGGCCCGGCTCCCATGGGCCTGACGGGTTTCCTTCGACAAACACCGATTGCGGCGTCCTGATATTCGCTTTGCAATACGCAATGTCATCCGAAAAGATATAGTAAACCGCGTTTTCAAGCCTGTCCGAAAAATATCGGATCGCCTTTTCGTAGTAGTCAATTCCTTTATCAATACCGCCGAACCCTTGGGAAGAATATCTGCGGACGTGGACGGCCACGCTTCTTGCCCCCCCCCTTGAAATTTTTTCCAGAAGGGCGGAGTTTCTTTCGTCCAATGCGTTTTTGAACGAGAATTCCCTTTGTATGATGCCCCTTATCGACGAAAACCATTTCTCGTTCTGCCAATAGCCATCCAAGAATATGCCTGCCGGCGGATCGCTCTGAAGCCTGTTCTCAATATCTTGGCTGAAGACATACACGCCTTTATCGTCGGCAAATTGGTTTGGCTTTCTTTTCGGGCGCAGCAGCCTGTGCGCGGCCCAGCGAAGGGGATAGTTTTTGGATACTGTGGCCGGCAGCCCTGTCTCTTGTGCCTCCCGACGCGATGCAAACTCGCCTTTGGCATCGAATGCCACGTCGATCATGTACGGGTATACAGACCATAGCCTGACAGTCTTGCCCTCCTCCTTGAGCCGTCTGTAGATGGAGTACTGGAACATCTGGTTTCCTATGCCACCCTTTACGTTTACGATTATCATAATCCCTGCTATCGCTCCCAGTCAAACCCAAGGCACAAAATATCCTTCGCGACGGGCGCGTACTCGTCCGCAACCCCTATCCGCTGCAGATCGCGCCCTAGGCAAAGGCCCTGCCCGACAACTATATAAATCAACACGATATCCGCCCTCATTGGGGAAATCGCGTAAAATCGGTCACTTTCGATCTATGTACGCTGCCAGCAGCCTGCACGCAAGATCAAAGCCCAGAACCCTGTACACGCCATAGACGAAGCGGGTTTTCCTCGAAAGGCCCTTCGACAGCAGCCAAACGTATTCTCTGACCCGCCCTTTCAGCGCCAGGCCGCCTTCCCTGTCCTTTCGCAGGAGCCTCGCCCAATTGCCCATAAGTACGGCGTACTCATAGGACAGGAAAGCGTGTATCGCGCCGCTGTATTCCGCGTATTCGTCGCTTTCGGCCGCCACAAGCCATTTATCTATGATAAAAAGCAGGGACTCGATATGATGCCGGCTTATGAAATGAGTGATCGAGCCGACCCTTTCCTGCCTATAGCAATAGCAGCCGCCGCCGCAGTAATTGAACGTCTTTGCCTTCAGAAACAGTTTTATGCTCCAGTCTATGTCCTCCGAATAAACGCCCTTCCTGAAACTCATGCCGTTTTCATGGATCACCTGGCTCTTTATGAGTTTTGCGCAGGCGCTGCCCGGGAATTTAGGCAGCGCCATGATATGCCGCAGCACATCCCCGTGCGATTGGCCCAAAATCCTCTCTTTTAGATATCCGTCGCCCATATTGGCAAAGCCGCCGCCAGGGTACGCTTTTTTAATCTCAAAAAAAATCACGTCGGCGGAAACGTCTTCTTTCCACGCGTCGACAATATGCGCGAAAGAGCCTTTTTCTACAAAGTCATCCCCGTCCACGAACATCACATGGCTCCCCCTCGCCTTGCTTATGCCTGCGTTTCTCGCGTCCGAAAGCCCGCCGTTATCCTTGTGGATCGTGACAATGTTCGCGTGCGCCGCCGAATAGGCGTCGCATATGGCGCCGGAGCCGTCCGTCGAGCCATCGTCCACGAGCACAATCTCAAAGTCATCGTATTCCTGGCAAAGTATGCTATCGACACATTCCGCTATGTAATCCTCAATATTGTAGACCGGGATTATTACGCTGATAAAGGGTTTCTGCGCATCAGGCATCGCTTAGCCCTCTCCGAAAAGCCCGTCGCGCAGCCGGCTTTTCTTAAAAATTTGGCGTTTTGCAATAGCCATTGCAAGCCTCTCCAGAAACACGCGCCCCATCGCCCCGCTTTTTGCCACGGCCCCCAAAAGCCCTGCCGTTCCCGCCGCTATCTTCCCATGCTTGAACAATATCATAGACTCGTCCAGGATTTCGTAGCCCCTGTTGAAACGCTCCCTGTATCTTAAGTCGAAATAACGCATCTTCCTGTAAAACGCCTCGCTGTCGGTTTCTGAAAACGAGTCCTGCCCGCCCCGCTCAAGCCTTTCCCTGAACAGGCGCCTGCAATACTTGCCTCCTATATACGAACACATGTGGTTTTTTGTCAGGCTGCCTTCCCTGTGCCGATAGTACAGCAAGGGTTCAGAGACCACGCGCATAGGGTGTCCGCCCGAGAGAAATCGCAGCCACAGATCGTAGTCTTCGGAAGCTATCATCCTGCGATATCCGCCCAGCCCATTCAGGGCATCCCTCGACATCATCACCGTTGGGTGCGTGACAGCGTTTGTATGCCTCAGCACATCGCCCAGCTCGTAGCTTCCCCGGCGAAGAACCTTTCCCATATCTATGGGGGCCCCCTGTCCGTCAATCGTCACAACGTCCGATGCCACCAGGCTTGCGCCTGTTTCCATGACGTATTTCAGCTGTTTTTCGATGCGGTCAGGGAAGGCGACGTCGTCGGCGTCCATTCTGGCTATATAGTCGCCGGACGATGCGGCTATCCCGCGATTCAGGCTTTCCGATATCCCCAGGTTCTTTTCGTTTTTCAATACCTTTATCCGGCTGTCCGCGTCGGCATAGCCGCGAACCACGCTTTCCATCTCGGGATTTTCGGCGTTGTCCAACACTATGACAAATTCAAAATCCGTATACGTCTGGCCGAGAATCGAATCTATCGCCTCGCTTATCATCGGGACCGTCTCGTTGTACGCCGGCATAACCACGCTTACGCTTGGACCTCTATCCTGTGTCATCCCTGCACATCCCCTATCACGCCCGGCCCGGCCTTATGTGTTCGATCAGCTCTGCCATGGCCTTGTCCATGCCGCAGTGATCCTCCGCGAACTTCCTTATGTTCCTGACGACATTCCCGCGGCTCCCGCCGCCTAGGCATATGCTGCCGTGGAAATCCATCGCCCTGCCTATGTCTTATGGGGCTGCTGTCGTTGGGAAACCGCAGATAGCGCCTGAAGCTGCCGTCGTCCCTGATTATGTCCGATTTGCCGCCGGAAATCACGGGCAGGCCCCTTCGAGGCAGTTCCGGGTCTTCAAACTGTAAAAGAGTCAGGCTGCGTCCCGCGCCCACCTATGCTATAATACCCCAAAATTGGCACGATTGCAACCAAAAACGAACGACGGCGCCTAGCCTGCGGCGACTACGCCGTCAATCGCGATGAGCGGCGCGATAATCAGCGCAAGCGCCCACAGATATTTCTTGCAATACTACAATAGGTGCGACATTCCTATTTCCTCCATTCAATTCGACTGCACTATACGTATTTATCATATTGCCACGGCAACACAATATTCTCAACGGCAATATCATGTCACACGGCAATATCATGTCATTGACGGCCTACATGTACAATGATAAAATCAATTTATGGCAATAGTGAGCCGAATATCAGTCTGGGGGTATTCGGGCAGTTTTGGATACTACAGAAGCAGCGAAAAGTGTACAGTTGGCGCAGCAATTTTGTGTCCCGGCAAGGCGCCGGGTTCCGCGAATACTTGTAGTATTCAAGGGTTCCGGCGACGCAGCCGGGGCGCGAAAGGGCAAGCCAAATGTGCAGGTTATTTTTCGACAGTTCCTAAATCGTGCAGGAGGTTTGTTTTCATGGTGAGACCTACGTTGGACGAAGCCAGGGCCCTGTCGGGCGGGGGCTCCCTGATCCCCATAGCCCTCGAGCTTTACGCGGATCTGAAGACGCCCGTCGAGATGCTGCGCGCCATAATGGCCGAGGGGCGCAGGGCCTACATACTCGAAAGCGCCCCCGGCGGCGACAGCTGGGGACGCTACAGCTTCCTGGGCTACGACCCGCTGATGGAGATCTCGGGCAGGGGAAGAACCGTGCGCCTTGAGCAGGGCGGCGCCGTCAGGACGCTGGAGGGCGACCCGCAGGCCATACTCAAAGGCATAATGGACGACTGCGCCAGCCCCCGCGTCGAGGGCATGCCGCCGTTCGCCGGGGGCTTCGTCGGGTACTTCGCCTACGAGTACGTATGCAACGCCGAGCCCTCGCTGAGGCTGTCCGAAAACGACGAGATAGGCGTGGACGATTTCCGCCTGATGATGTTCGACAAGGTCATAGCCTTCGACAGCTTCAGGCAGAAGATATCGCTGATAGCGAACATCAGGACGGACAGCATAGAGAGCAGCTACGCCGAGGGCGTCGCGAGGCTGCGGGAGATGGAGAGGCTGGCCCTGTCCGGCCCACCCGCGCGCGAGGCGCGGCGCCCGGCGGCGGCCTTCTCCCCCTCGTTCTCGGAGGAGGGCTTCTGCGCGGCCGTGGAAAAGGCCAAGGCCCACATACGCGAGGGCGACATATTCCAGTGCGTCCCGTCCATACGGTTCAGGTCCGCCTACGGGGGCAGCCTCCTGCAGCCGTACAGGAAGCTGCGCACCACAAACCCGTCGGCCCACATGTTCTACATAAGCTTCGACGGGCTCGAAATCGCCGGCGCCTCCCCCGAGACGCTCGTGTCGCTGAAGGACGGCGCGGTCAGCGCATGGCCCCTCGCCGGCACCTGCCCGCGCACGGACGACGAGGCGGAGAGCGAGGCGCTCGTGCGGAGGATGCTGGGCGATGAAAAGGAGCTCGCGGAGCACGACATGCTCGTCGATCTCGGCAGGAACGACCTCGGGAAGGTATGCCGCTTCGGAAGCGTCAGGGTAGAGGAGTACAGGAGCGTAAGGAAGCTGTCGCACGTGTGCCACATAGCCTCGAAGGTCAGCGGCGAGCTTGCCGACGGCGTGCACGCGCTGGACGTCATGGCGGCCGTGCTGCCGGCCGGCACGCTCTCGGGCGCGCCCAAGAAGCGCGCCTGCGAGATCATAGACGGGATCGAGGGCATGCGGCGCGGGCCCTACGGCGGCGCCATAGGCTACCTCGACTTCGCCGGCAACATGGATCTGTGCATAGGCATACGCATGGCCGTGCTGAAGGACGGCGTCGCGTACATCCAGGCGGGCGCGGGCATAGTAGCCGACAGCTCGCCGAAAAAGGAGTACCTCGAATGCCTGAGGAAGGCGGAGGCTATGAAGGAGGCGTTCGCGTGACACTCATAATAGACAACTACGACAGCTTCACCTACAATCTGTACCAGCTGGCCGGCGCCATCGACCCCGACCTCATGGTCGTCAAGAACGACGCGCTCGACGCCGCCGGGATCGAGGCCATGGCGCCTTCGCGCCTGATAGTATCGCCGGGGCCGGGCCGGCCGTCGGACGCCGGCGTCTGCGAGGAGGCCATACTGCGGCTTGCGGGCCGCGTCCCCGTGCTGGGGATCTGCCTCGGGCACCAGGCCATATGCGAGGCTTTCGGCGCGGAGATAGGCTACGCGGCGACGCTGATGCACGGCAAGGGCTGCCCCGTGCACATAGCGAGCGGCAGCCCGATATTCCGCGGCCTGCCGCCCATCATCGACGCGGCCCGCTACCATTCGCTCGCGGCAAGGCGCGGCAGCCTGCCCGACGAGCTGCTGGTTATAGCCGAGGACGGCGACGGCGAGGTCATGGGCGTGAAGCACCGCGACTTCGATGTATACGGGCTCCAGTTCCACCCCGAGTCCATACTCACGCGCGACGGCGCGAGGATCATGGAAAATTTCCTTTCGATTGGGGGCGGGCGCGCATGATAAGGGAGGCCATACACACGCTGCTTGACGGCGGCGGGCTCGCGGCGGGCGAGGCACGCGAGGTCATGCTCGAGATGATGGAGGGCCGCGCCACGCCCGCGCAGATGGGCGCCTTCCTCGCCGCGATGAGGCAGAAGGGCGAGACCATAGACGAGATAACGGCCTGCGCCTCGGCGATGCGCGAGAAATGCGTCAGGCTGAGGCCGGAGGCCGACGTGCTCGACATAGTGGGCACGGGGGGCGACGGGCTCTTTTCCTTCAACATCTCCACGGTCTCGGCATTCGTGGTCGCGGCGGGCGGCGTGCCCGTGGCGAAGCACGGCAACAGGAGCGTGTCGAGCAAATGCGGCAGCGCCGATCTGCTCGAGGCCCTGGGCGCGAACATAGGGATACCGGCCGAGGCCAGCGCCGAGGTGCTGAAAAGAACGGGCATGTGCTTCATGCTCGCCAACGTCTACCATCTGGCGATGAAGCACGTCGCGCCCGTGCGCAAGGAGCTTGGCGTGCGCACCATATTCAACATACTCGGCCCGCTGGCGAACCCCGCCGGGGCGAACATGCAGCTTCTCGGCGTCTACGACGAGGCCCTTGTCGAGCCCTTGGCGAACGTGCTTTTGAACCTCGGCGTAAAGAGGGCCATGGTCGTCCACGGGCATGACGGCCTGGACGAGATAACGCTTGCCGGCACGACCACCGTCTGCGAGGCGACCGCGGGCAGGCTCAACAGCTACTTCGTCACGCCCGAGCAGTTCGGGCTTGATCGCTGCCGCCCGGACGATCTCGTCGGCGGCGATCCGGCCGAGAACGCGGCGATAGCCAGGGCCGTGCTGGGCGGCGAGCCGGGGGCGAAGCGCGACGTCGTGCTCCTGAACGCGGCCGTATGCCTCTACATGGCGCGCGGCGACGCCACGCTGCGGCAGTGCCTGGCTGCGGCCCGCGACATCATCGACAGCGGGCGGGCGCTAGGCAAGCTGGACGAATTCGTCGCCGCCACAAGGGCGTTTTGAGCGGCGGGGCAGGGGAGGGGACGGCATGGACATGCTGGAGAGACTGACCGAGGCGTCGAGGGCCAGGCTTAGGGCCTGCCGCCTGGAGCTGCCCCTCAGCGGGCTGATGTGCCTGTGCGACGGCCTGCCCAAGCCGGGCTTTGCCTTCGAGAAGGCCCTCGCCGCGCCGGGGCTATCGTTCATATGCGAGGTCAAGAAGGCGTCCCCCTCGAAGGGCGTCATCGCCGAAAGCTTCCCCTATGTGGACATCGCGCTCGAATACGAGGCCGGGGGCGCCGACTGCCTGTCCGTACTGACCGAGCCGGAATATTTTCTCGGCAGCGACGCCTGCCTGGAGGAGATAGCCCGCGCCGTGTCCCTGCCCGTCCTGCGCAAGGACTTCACCGTGGACCTGTACCAGGTGTACCAGGCGAGGCTTCTGGGCGCCGGGGCCGTGCTTCTGATCTGCGCCGCGCTGCCCGCGCACAGGCTGGCGGAGTGCATGGACGCCGCCGAGGGCCTGGGCATTTCGGCCCTGGTCGAGGTGCGCGACGAGCGCGAGCTGGAGACCGCCGTGTCTCTGGGGGCGAGGCTTGTGGGCGCCAACAACCGCGATCTGAGGACCTTCGAGGTGGACATGGGCAACAGCCTGCGGCTTCGGCAGCTCGCGCCTCCGGGGACGATCTTCGTCGCGGAGAGCGGCATAGGCGGGCGCGGCGACGTGGAGGCGCTGGAGCGCGGAGGCGTCGACGCGGTGCTGGTGGGGGAAAGCCTGATGCGCCGCGCGGACAGGAGGGCCGCCCTAATGGAGCTTCGCGGCGCGTGCGGGGGCGGGCCATGACCGCGGTGAAATTCTGCGGGCTGCGCAGGCCGGAGGACATAGAATACGCCAATATATGCCTGCCGGAATACGTCGGCTTCGTGTTCGCCGAAAGCCGGCGAAGGCTAAGCCTGGCCGAGGCCGCGCGGCTCAGGGCGGGGCTCGATCCCCGCATCCGGGCCGTCGGCGTGTTCGCGGGCGCGGAGGAGGGATTCGTGGAGGAAGCCTTCGCCAGCGGCGCGATAGACCTCGTGCAGCTTCACGGCGGCGAGGGCGACGAATACGTCGGCAGGCTTAAGGAAAGGCTGCCCTGCCCCATCATAAGGGCCGTCGGCGTCGGCGGGGGCATGGGCCCGCCCCCGGACAGGGGCCGCGCGGACTACCTGCTTTTCGACGCGCTGGCGGGCGGGGCCATGGGCGGCGGCGGAAGGGCCTTCGACTGGGGCATCCTTGCGGGCGCCCCAGGGCCGTACTTCCTGGCCGGGGGGCTCTGCGCCGGCAACCTGGGGGCGGCGATCAGCCTGCTTGGGCCCTACTGCGTGGATATCAGCAGCGGGATAGAGAGCGGCGGCCTAAAGGATCTGGCGAAGATGCGGCTCGTTATGGGCATAGCCAAACGGAGGGACACACGATGAACCATAAAGCCGGGCGTTTCGGGGAGTTCGGGGGGCAGTACGTGCCGGAGACCCTGATGCAGGCCCTCGGCGAGCTGGAAAGGGCGTATCTTTACTGCAAGTACGACAGGAAGTTCAACGACGAGCTTGACTATCTCCTGCGCGAGTACGCGGGGCGGCCGTCGCCGCTCTACTTCGCGGAGAACATGACCAGGAAGCTCGGCGGCGCCAAGGTCTACCTGAAGCGCGAGGACATGAACCACACCGGCTCGCACAAGATAAACAACGTCCTCGGGCAGGCGCTGCTGGCCAAGCGGATGGGCAAGACGCGCATCATAGCGGAGACGGGCGCCGGGCAGCATGGGGTGGCGGCGGCGACTGCGGCGGCGCTGCTCGGCCTCGAGTGCGAGATATTCATGGGCAGGGAGGACACGGAGCGGCAGGCCCTCAACGTATACCGCATGAGGCTTTTGGGCGCCGAGGTCCATGAGGTGCGCACCGGCACGATGACGTTGAAGGACGCCGTGAACGAGACGATGCGCGAATGGACGCGCCGCGTGAGCGACACGCACTACGCGCTGGGCTCGGTCATGGGCCCGCACCCCTTCCCGACGCTGGTCCGCGATTTCCAGAGCGTCATAAGCCGTGAAGCCAAGGCGCAGATACTCGAGAAGGAGGCTCGCCTGCCTGCGGCCGTGGTCGCCTGCGTCGGCGGCGGCTCCAACGCGATGGGGGCCTTTTGGCACTTCATAGGCGACGGGGGCGTAAGGCTCATAGGCTGCGAGGCGGCGGGCAGGGGCCTCGACACGGGCCGTCACGCGGCGACGATGGCAAAGGGACGCGTCGGCATCTTCCAGGGCATGAAGTCGTATTTCTGCCAGGACGGGAACGGGCAGATAGCCCCCGTCTATTCCATCTCGGCCGGCCTGGACTATCCGGGGATCGGCCCCGAGCACGCCTGGCTGAGCGTCTCGCGGCGCGCGGAGTACGTCAGCGTCACGGACGACGAGGCCGTCGACGCCTTCTATCGCCTGTCGAGGGCCGAGGGCATAATACCGGCCATAGAGTCGGCCCATGCCGTGGCCCACGCCGAAAGGCTGGCCGGGGCCCTCCCCAGGGACGAAAGCGTGATAGTATGCCTTTCGGGGCGCGGCGACAAGGATGTGGCGGCCATCGCGAGGTACAGAGGGGAGGACATCCATGAGTAGGATAGCGGACGCGTTCGGCAGGGGCAAGGTGTTCGTGGCCTACCTTATGGCGGGGGACCCGTCCCTCGCGCACACGCGCGAATTCATACTCGAGATGGAAAGGGCGGGCGCGGGGATCATCGAGCTGGGCATACCCTTCTCCGACCCGATAGCGGAGGGCGAGACCATACAGGGCGCCAATCTGCGGGCCATGGCGTCCGGCACGGACATGCGGGGCGCGTTCAGGCTCGCGGCCTCGCTCAAAGGGGAGCTGTCGGCGCCGCTGCTGTTCATGACATACGCGAACCCCGTGTTCGCGTACGGATATGGGAAGTTCTTCGCCGAATGCGCCGAATGCGGGGTCAGCGGCGTTATACTGCCGGACATGCCGTTCGAGGAGCAGGGCGAGCTGTCGGAGCACGCCGACAGGAGCGGCGTGGACGTCATAACCCTCGTCGCGCCCACCTCGGGCGAGAGGGCCGTGCGCATCGCGCGGGCCGCGCGCGGCTACCTGTACCTCGTCTCGTCCATGGGCGTCACCGGGGCGCGCGACGAGATAGACCCCGGCGTGCAGGCCCGCGTCAGCGAGATAAAGCGCTGCGCCGACATACCCGTCGCCGTCGGCTTCGGCATCCACAGCCCCTCGCAGGCGGCGGAGCTGTCGCGCTTCGCGGACGGCGTGATAGTGGGCAGCGCCATAGTGGACATAATAGCGAGGAACGGGGAGTCCGCGGCCGGGCCGCTCGCGGACTATGTGCGCCTGATGAAGGCGGCGATGGACGCGGCGGAACCCGAATAGGCGCCCGGCCTACACCTCGCGCGTCATTATGCGCCTGAGATTGGCGAAACGGGGCAGGCCGGCGCAGCATTCGAGCCCGGTCTCCCCCTGGATGAGCGGCGCGGCGTATTCGACGAAGGGCTCCAGCAGGCCGTTGCCCGCCGCGTTTATCCATTCGCGCGGTATCTTCTTTTCCTGGTTCGCGACATCGACGAGGTCTACCAGCGCCGTGCGGCAGCTGTATTCCGGCCCCGGCCCCCTTTCGAAGGCGAGCATCTTGTCCGTGAAGCCCTGCTCCGCCGCCTCAAAGGCGGCCTTTCCCGCCATGTAGGCCTCGTCTATGTCGGTCCTGGACGCCATGTGCGCCGCGCACCTCTGCAGCAGCGAAAGCTCTATGCCCCTTACCTTCGCCTTTATCTTGGCGTTGGCGAAGTTCGCGAGGCTGCCGGCAAGCCCGCCCATCCTGGCGTGGCCGAAGGCGTCCCTGTCCTTCGAGGTGTCGGAGAAATAGGAGGATATGTACGTGCCGTTCTTGTCCCTTATGCCCTCCGACACCGCCACCATGACGTCGCGCTGCCTGTCGTGCACGCGGCTCACGTCCGCTATGAAGTCCGCGAGGTCGAAGGGGACCTCGGGAAGGTAGATCAGGTCGGGCCCCAGCCCCCTTGCCTTCGCGAGCGCGGAGGCGGCTGTGAGCCAGCCCGCGTTCCTGCCCATGACCTCCAGCACCGTGACGGAGCCGGCGCCGTAGACCCTTGCGTCCAGCACGACCTCCATGCAGGTGTGCGCCACGTACTTCGCCGCGCTGCCGTAGCCGGGGCAGTGGTCCGTCAGGGCCAGGTCGTTGTCTATGGTCTTGGGTATGCCCATGACCCTGCACTCGTAGCTGTTCTGCGACAGGAAGGCGCTTATCTTGCTGCAGGTGTCCATGGAGTCGTTGCCGCCTATGTAGAAGAAATACCTGACGTTGTACTTCTGGAACACGTCGAGCAGGCGCTGGCAGTCCGTGTCGTCCGTCATCGGGTCCGCCAGCCTGTATCTGCAGGAGCCGAATATGGCGGAGGGCGTGTACATGAGGCGGGCAAGCTCCGCCGGGTCCTCCAGGCCGATGTCGTACAGCCTGTCGTCCAGCACACCCGTTATGCCGTAGGCCGCGCCGTACACCTTGTCGATCGCGTCGGATCCGAGCGCCGCCTCTATGCAGCCCTGCGCGCTCGCGTTGATGACCGAGGTTGGGCCCCCGGACTGGCCTATTATGCAGGAACCCTTGAGTCTCTCCATGCCGCCGTTTCCTTCCTTGGTTGCTACTCACACGCCACGCCATTTTTGCCCATCTCGGAACCTGGCTGCGATTATTGGCTTCCTCACGTAGCTTCCAGTACGCTCCGGGAGCCAAAATCGCCCCCAGAACCCGATCTGGACAAAACTGACGCGGCGTGTGAGCAGTCTCGATTGGAGTGGGTGAGCAGTAACCCTTCCTTCCTTCCTTGCTCTAATCCTGGTCGCCGCCCTTGCCCAGCGCTATGGCCCCGCCGCGCGCCATCTCCACTATCTCGTAGCCCGAGAGCAGGTCTATCAGCAGATCTATCTTCTCGGGCCTGTCGCTGTGCTCCAGCATCAGCGTCGTATGGCTTATGTCCACTATCTTGCAGTCCATGATCTTCGCGAGGTCTATTATCTCGCCGCGCTGATCCTTCGACAGCTTTATCTTTATGAGGACGAGCTCGCGCCGCGTGGCGCCCGCGTCGCTAAGGCGCTGGACATCTATCACGTCCATGAGCTTCTCGAGCTGCTTGGACGCCTCGTTGGCCACGTAGTCGTCGCCCTCCAGCACCACGGTCATGCGCGTTATGCTGTGGTCGCTGGTCGGGCCGGCGGTTATGCTGTCGATGTTGAAGCCCCTGCGCGCCAGCAGCACGGATATGCGCGAGAGCACGCCGGGCTTGTTCTCCATCACAACCGAGATCGTATGCTTCATTTGGACACCACCTTCTTTCGCCCTGCATCCCCAGGATCCGTCAAACGGCGGCCCGCGATTTTCCGCCTGCCGTTTCGCCGCCGGCGAAGAAGCCGCGCGGCGCCCGAAGCGGCACGACGGCCGCCCCTATGCGGCTATTATAGCATAAACGCGGAGCGAAGCGAAGTCGTTTATGCTATCCGCCATGTGCGTTTTCGCCGAAGGCGAAAAAATCGCACGGCATTTCAATCTGTATAATAACCGCGCCCCTATGCGGCTATTATAGCATGGGGCGGCGCGGCAAGACAACAACAACGAATTAAATTCGCAAAAAACATTTTCCCCCTTGAACTTGCGGCCTGTTTCTGTATATAATTGTATTCGTTGGATGCGGCCGCGCCTTTTTCGCGTCGTTGCGCCGGAGCCTGCGGGGCAGCCGTTTTAGGCGCCGCGCCGGCGGGGCGGCAGGCCTGGTTTTGCTTGGGGCGGCCCCGGCGGCCCGCCCCAGGCCCGGAGGGTTTTCAGCATGATCGAGATCCGCTGGCACGGCCGAGGGGGGCAGGGCGCCAAGACTGCGGCCCTGCTCCTTGCCGACGCCGCCTTTGAGACGGGCATGTATGTCCAGGGCTTCCCCGAATACGGCCCCGAGCGCATGGGGGCGCCCATCACCGCCTACAACAGGCTCGACGACCAGCCCATAAGGATACATTCCAATATCTATGAGCCGGACATCGTGGTTGTGGTGGACCAGACGCTCGTAGGCCCGGTCGACGTGACCTCCGGGCTGAAGAAGGGGGGCGCAGTCATCGTGAACACCGATCTGAGCCCCGCCGAGGTGCGCGGCATGTTCAAAGGCTGCACGGGCGCGATCCACGCCATAGACGCCAGGGACATATCGCTGCGCAGCATGGGGCGGAACCTGCCGAACACCCCGCTTCTGGCGGCGGTGGTCAAGGTCGCCGGCATAATGGGGGAGGACGAGTTCCTGAAGAACATGGAGGGCTCGTTCGCCCATAAGTTCGCGGCGAAGCCCGAGGTCATAAAGGGGAACATGCTCGCCATACGCGAGGCCTGGAGGGGGGCGGTCCTTATATGAGCGCGACGCGCAGGAACCTCATGGAGGGGATGACGCCGGACGCCGGCTGGCGCGAGCTCAGCCCGGCCGCCCAGGTGTTCGGCGAGGGGAACTCGCTGTTCTTCAACACCGGCGAGTGGCGCACGGAGAGCCCCGCGTGGGACGCGGAACGATGCAGGCAGTGCCTGCTCTGCTTCCCCGTCTGCCCCGACAGCTCGATACCCGTCGCCGGCGGCAAACGCGGGGGCTTCGACATGGAGCACTGCAAGGGCTGCGGCGTGTGCGCGCGCGTATGCCCGTTCGGGGCCATCTCGATGACCGAGCACGGAAGGGAGGCCGCCGAATGAGCAGAAACGACAGGATGTCCGGCAACGAGGCCGTCGCGACGGCCATAAGGCAGATAAACCCCGACGTGATCGCGGCCTTCCCCATCACGCCGTCCACCGAGATACCGCAGTACATATCGTCGTTCAAGGCGAACGGCCTCATAGACACGGAATTCGTCGCCGTCGAATCGGAGCACAGCGCGATGTCGGCCTGCATAGGCGCCAGCGCCGCGGGCGCGCGCGCCATGACCGCCACCAGCTCCGCAGGCATGGCGCTCATGTACGAGCTTCTCTACGTCGCGGCGTCGGACAGGCTGCCCATAGTCATGGCCGCCGTCAACAGGGCGCTCAGCGGGCCCATAAACATAAACGCCGACCACTCCGATTCCATGGGCGCGCGCGACTCGGGCTGGATACAGATCTACAGCGAGAACGCCCAGGAGGCCTACGACAACATGCTGATGGCCCATCGGATAGCGGAGCACCCCGACGTCATGCTCCCCGTTATGGTCTGCCAGGACGGCTTCATAACCAGCCACGCGGTCGAGAACATCGTGATAGAGGACGACGGGCCTGTGAGAGGCTTCATCGGCTCCTACTCGCCCGAGAAATACCTGCTCAACCCTGCGGAATCGCTCGGCGTGGGCCCGTACAGCGTTTCGGTGTACTACATGGAGATAAAGCGGCAGCAGTTCGAGGCGATGAACAGCGCGCGCGCCGTTATAGCGGGGGTTTCCGAGGATTTCGCCGCCATGACGGGCCGCGACTACGGCATGATAGAGAAATACCGCATGGAGGGCGCGGAGCTGGCCGTGATCGTGATGGGCTCCGCCGCCGGGACGGGCAAGGCCGCCGTGGACAGGCTGCGCGGCAGCGGCGTAAAGGCGGGCCTTGTGAAGCTGCGCGTGTTCCGCCCCTTCCCCGACGCGGAGATCGCGGAGGCCATGGGCGGCGTCAGGGCCCTGGGCATAATGGACAGATGCGACGGGTTTTCCGCCTGCGGCGGGCCTCTGGGCGCCGAGGCGAGGGGGGCCCTCTACGGCAGGGCCGAGGGGATAAAGACCGTCAACTACGTGTACGGGCTGGGCGGAAGGGACATGCGCGTGGAGGATTTCGAGGCGCTGTTCGCGGAGCTGGCGCGCGTCAGGGACGGCGCGGAGAGCCTGAGATGCCGCTACCACGGCGTCCGCGAATAGGGCCCGCGCCAGTTTTGGATCAGGAGGGAAAATGGCATACAATACGTACAGCCTTAAGGAGGCCGCCAGCAGGCCCGAGCGCTTTGTCGCCGGCCACAGGCTCTGCGCCGGCTGCGGCGCGCCCGTCGCTGTCCGGGCCGTCCTGCGCGCCCTGCGGCCCGAGGACAGGGCCGTCGTCTGCTCGGCCACGAGCTGCCTGGAGGTGTCCACCTGCACGTATCCCTATACGTCATGGAACGACTCGTTCATACACACGGCCTTCGAGAACGCCGCAGCCACGGCGAGCGGCGTGGAGGCCGCCTACGCCGCGCTGAAAAGGAAGGGCCGCATCCCAGGGGAATGGAAATTCATCGCCTTCGGCGGGGACGGCGGGACCTACGACATAGGCTTCCAGTCCCTTTCCGGCGCGATGGAGCGCGGGACCGACATGGTCTACGTGTGCTACGACAACGAGGCGTACATGAACACGGGCATACAGCGATCCTCATCGACGCCCATGTTCGCGGACACAACGACCTCGGCGACGGGGCCGAAATCGGACGGCAAGCCGCAGTTCAAGAAGGATCTGACGAAGATAATGGCGGCCCACGGCATACCCTATGTGGCCCAGAGCGCCTTCGTCGGCAACTTCAAGGACATACACCAGAAATCGGAGACGGCCATATATACGAAGGGCCCCGCGTTCATGAACATACTGGCGCCCTGCCCCAGGGGCTGGCGCTACGAGACGGCCGCCCTGATGGAGATATGCAAGGCCGCGGTCGATTCCTGCATATGGCCGCTGTTCGAGGTCATAGACGGGGAGTGGGTGCTGAACTACGAGCCGAAGAAAAAGCTGCCCGTGGCGGACTATCTCCGCATGCAGGGCCGCTTCAGGCATCTGTTCGAGAAGGGCGGCGAGCGCCTGGTGGAGCAGCTGCAGGATGGTGTTGACAGACGATGGGAGGAGCTGAAGTCCCTCTGCGAAAGGTAACTATCCAAGGGCCTCTACGGCCGCAGCCAGCATCTCCGCCACGGCCGCGTGTCCCTCCTCGGTCAGGTGTATGCCGTCGACCAGGCCGCAGGAATACGAGCCCTGGAGGTCCACGACGCCGACGCGCCCGTCCTCCCTCCCGTACTCCAGCATGAGGCCGCGCAGCTCCCTCAGCTTGCCGTTGACCTCGCCGTAGTCCACGTCCGAGAACCAGGCGGCGGCAGCCTGCTCCGGCTCCGTCAGGACGGGGACCAGGAAGATCGGCCTTATGCCGTTCCCGAGCGAAAGCCCCGCCATGTCGCGGTATCGCGCCATCACGGACTCCGGGTCCTGCCCGTGCATTATGAAGTCGTTGGTGCCCGTCAGTATCACCGCGATATCGGGCCTATGGGCTATGACGTCCCTTTCGAAGCGGGCCAGTATGCCGGGGGCGCTGTCGCCGTTCACGCCTTTGTTGATGGCCTCGCAGCCAAGCCTCCCGCGCAGCAGGCTCACCCAGCAGATCTTCCTGTTGTGCGGGAAGCCGTTGACGTTGCTGTTCCCTATGCACACGATCTTCCTTTTCAACCCGAACGCCTCCCGAATGCCCCCCGCCGCCGTGTCCGTGACACAAGTCTAGCGCCCCGCCGGGCCTTTGTCAAGCGGGAAGGGCCTTCCCGGCCGGGGCCGCCCATGGGTATGCGCGTTTATGGTAACGATTCAATTTATTTTTGGACGCCCCCGCGCCTTTGCGATTGACATTGCAGGATGATGGATGTACAATAGACGTGTATGAGCGGGAAAAATATCAGAATACGATCAAAAATATGGCTTGCTTCGGGCGCGGGCAAAACTGAAAAGGAGTATGAAACGTGGATTTATCGTCGATAGCCGGTCTTGTCATGGGATTCGTTGCCGTCGGGGTAGGCATGGTCCTGAAGGGCGTCCATCCTTCATCCCTGGCCAACCCCGCCGCCATACTGATCATCATAGTAGGGACTATAGCGGCCGTGGCGATAGCGACGCCGCTCAACGAGCTGAAGAACTTCCCCAAGCTGCTCGGCATAATCTTCACGGGCAGCAAGTTCATGTCGGCAAGCGAGGCTATCGAAAAGATACTCGAATTCGCGGAGATGGCGAGAAGGGAGGGGCTGCTGGTGCTAGAGGCGCGCATCCAGGAGGAGAGCGATCCCTTCCTCGTGAGGGGGCTGCAGCTGCTTGTGGACGGCGTGGACAGCGACCAGCTCTCCGAATCGATGGAGGCCGACATAGCGGCCATGGAGAACAGGCACAACGCGAACGCGAACATATTCACGCAGGCAGGGACCTACGCGCCGACGCTCGGCGTGCTCGGGGCGGTTCTGGGCCTCATAGCCGCGCTGGGCAACATGGAGGACGTCGAGGCCCTGGGCCATGCGATAGCGGCGGCCTTTGTCGCCACCCTGCTGGGCATATTCACGGGCTATGTGCTGTGGCTGCCCATGAGCAACAAGCTGAAGCAGAAATCGAAGCAGGAGGTCCTCGTGCGGACCATAGTCATGGAAGGCATAGTGGGCATATGCCGGGGCATGAACCCGCGCATGCTCAGGGACAACCTGTCCAACTATATAGCGGCCAGCGCCCGCGAAAGCTCAAGCTAGCGCTGACAACGGGGAAGGGGATTCCATCAAATGGCCAAGAAACACCGCGCGGCACACCACGACGACCACATAAACGAGAGCTGGCTCATCCCTTACTCCGATCTGCTGACCCTGCTGCTCGCGCTTTTCATCGTCCTGTTCGCATCAAGCTCGATAAACGAGGAGAAGTACAACTCCATGGCCCAGGCCATGTATACGGCCTTCAACGGCTTTTTCACCGATCTCGTCTCCGAGGGCATAGGCGGCGACGGCTCCGGCGACATGGGGAACCTGACCCTGCCCTATCCCGAGGCGGGCACCGTCGACGCGGCGGACGCCGCAGAGGCGGCAGCGGCGGCCGAGGCGGCTGAGGCGGCGGCCAAGCAGCTCGGCAACCTCTACGAATCCCTTTCCGAATACGTCACGGACAACAACCTCCAGGACACCATCGCCGTCGAGTTTCAGGGCGAGAACGTGCTCGTCACCCTGAAAAACGACGTCTGGTTCGAGTCCGGCAGCGCCGATGTCACGCCGGGCATGCACATGCAGGGCCAGACCCTGGCCAACATGATACAGGCCAACCAGACGCCCGAGGAGCCCCTCGAGGTCATAGTCGCGGGCCATACGGACAACGTCCCGCTGAATTCCGGGCGCTACCAGTCCAACTGGAACCTGAGCCTGTCCCGCGCGGCGAACTTCCTCGTCGTGCTGCTCAGCGACGGCGACCTTAACCCCATCAATTTCAGCGTGCGCGGCTATGGCGAGTACAAGCCCATCGCGTCGAACAGCACGCCCGAAGGCCGCCAGCTGAACCGCCGCGTCGAGCTTCTCATCTCTAGACCCCGTGTGATTGCGCCGCCTGACAACCTTCTGCTTGACGCGCTCGATGAAAGGCTGAGCCGCACGAACTCCGCTGGCTGAGCCGGTGCCTGTCGTGAGGAGGCTGGCAAAGCGCATCATCCTGTACTGCCTCGCGGCGGCCTGCGCGCTTGGCGCGACGGCCTGCGGCAGCCTGATAACGGGGCTGACGGGCAGCGTGCTCAAGGTCGCCTGCACATCCAGCATAGGCAGCCTCAACCCCCTCTATTCCCGTGACGCCGAAGCCCTGCAGGCGCTGAGCCTCATCTACGAGCCGCTCGTGTCCTACGACGCGGAGCTGGGAAGCGCGTTTCGGCTTGCCCAGAACCTGAGCCTTTCCGAGGACGGGCTGACCGCGACGTACAGCCTGCGCGAAAATATCGTCTGGCACGACGGCACGCCCTTCACCGCGGACGACGTCGTATGGACCTACAGCTTCATAAAGGGGAACGAGGGCATCGGGCTCTCGGAATACCTGGGCGAGCTCGAGGCCGTCGCCGCGCTCGACGCGTTCACTGTGGTCATGGGCTTTTCGCGCCCGCAGGCGTTCAGCCCCGCCGTCGCGATACCCATACTGCCCAGGCACATATGGGAGGAGATAGGCGCCGAGGGCGCGGCCGCGTACAAAAACGAGTATCCTGTCGGCACGGGGCCCATGGTGTTCCAGAAGCGCACGGGGAGCAGGCTGTCCCTTTCCAAGAACCCCGTCTATTACGGCGAGGAGCCGGGGCCCGACCAGATAGTGTTTACGCATTACAGGAACGAAGGCGAGCTTCTGCTGGCCCTGAGGAACGGAAAGGCGGACATAGCCGCCGCGCTGTCGCCCGAGGCCTGGGAATCGCTGAGGGGGGCGCAGGACATAGAGAGGGTCGCCCTGCCGTCGCTCTCGGTCCACGTGCTCGGCTTCAACGTGTCCGAAAGCGAGGGCTCGCGGGGCAGCCCGCTGCTGCGCGACAGGAATCTGCGCCAGGCCCTGGGCTGGGTGCTGAACCGCCGGCTCATAGTCAGCTCGGCGCTGTCGAGGCTGGGCTCGCCGGGTAGCGTGCTGATCCCCGACGGCATGCCGGCCTGGCAGTATGCGCTGCAGGAGGACGAGTTTGCCGAAGGCGACGTAGAGCGCGCCAAGTCCCTGCTTGACGAATCGGGCTACGCCAACACGGCCGAGGACGGCGTGCGCGAGCTGGACGGGCAGAGGCTGGAATTCA
Organism: Eubacteriales Family XIII. Incertae Sedis bacterium; assembly: GCA_031270275.1. Lineage (GTDB taxonomy): Bacteria > Bacillota > Clostridia > Peptostreptococcales > Anaerovoracaceae > JAISXZ01. The sequence goes on from JAISXZ010000048.1 coordinate 19,654, forward strand.
GGCTGTTCGTGTCCGACGCCTCGCCAAAGGACGCCGACGCCGCCCGCATATTCGCCGAGGCGGCCTCGCGGGCGGGAATATCCATAGACATATCGATAATGGACGATGTATCCTTTGGCTACACGCTTTCCGAGGCGCAGGCCCCGGACTTCGATCTGTTCATAACGAGCTACGCCGCGGACTACCCGGATCCCAGCCGTTTTATGGGCCTGGCCCTGTCCGAAGGGGCCCGGAACGCCGCGCACTACGCGAACCCCGACTACGACGCCCTCTACGAAAGGCAGGCGGCGGAGATGGACAGGGAGGCGAGGAAGGGCCTGCTAGACGAAATGCAGCGCATGGCCTACATGGACGCGGCCATGCTGCCGATATGGTACCCTTTCGTCCTGCAGGCCTTCCGCACGGACAGCTGGACAGGCTACAGGGAGACGCCCGGCGGCCTGATCTTCGGCTTCACGCCGGACAACTACCTGAAGATACGCCCTGCGGACTGAACGTCGCCGCTAGCCCCTGAACGCCTGATCCAGGTCGGCGATTATATCCTTGATGTTCTCCGTGCCTATGGAGAGGCGCACGGTGTTGGGCTTTATGCCCTGATCCAGCAGGTCTGCCGCCGAAAGCTGGGAGTGCGTGGTGCTGGCGGGGTGTATGACGAGCGACTTCACGTCCGCGACGTTGGCGAGCAGCGAGAATATCTGCAACCTGTCTATGAAGGCGCGGGCCTCGTCCGCCCCGCCCTTTATCTCGAACGAGAATATGGAGCCGGCGCCCTTGGGGAAGTATCTCTTGTATATCTCGTGGCTCGGCTGGTCCGGCTGCGAGGGATGGTTTATCCTCTCCACAAGGGGCTGGGTCTTCAGGTATTCCAGGACCTTCAGCGTGTTCTCGATGTGGCGCTCTATGCGCAGCGACAGGGTCTCTATGCCCTGCAGCAGCAGGAAGGCGTTCAGGGGGGCTATGGCGGCGCCGGTGTCCCTGAGAAGCACGGCCCTGATCCTCGTGACAAAGGCGGCGGGGCCTACGGCCTTGGTGAAGGATATGCCGTGATAGCTTTCGTTGGGCTCGGTTATGTGGGGGAACTTGCCGCTGGCCTCCCAGTCGAAGCGGCCGCCCTCTACTATGATGCCGCCGAGCGTGGTACCGTGGCCGCCGAGGAACTTGGTGGCCGAGTGGACGACGATGTCGGCGCCGTACTCGATGGGACGCAGCAGATAGGGCGAGGTGAAGGTGTTGTCTATTATAAGGGGTATGCCGTTGTCGTGCGCGACCTTCGCGACCTCCTCCACGTCTATGACGTTGGAGTTCGGGTTGCCGAGGGACTCGATGAGTATGGCCTTCGTGTTAGGCTGTATGGCGTCTCTGAAGCTGTCCTTTACGTCGGGATCGACGAAGGTGGTCGTTATGCCGTAGTTGGGCAGCGTCTGCGACAGCAGGTTGTAGCTTCCGCCGTATATGGTCTTCGCCGACACGATGTTGTCGCCGTTCAGGGCAAGGTTCAGGATGGAATACGTAAGCGCCGCGGCGCCCGACGCGACGGCCAGCGCCGCCGAGCCCCCCTCCAGCGCCGCGATCCGCCTTTCCAGCACGTCCTGGGTCGGGTTCGTCAGCCGGGTGTAGATGTTGCCGGCGTCGGCGAGGCCGAAGCGCGCCGCCGCGTGCTCCGAATTGTGGAACACATAGGAGGTCGTCTGGTAGATCGGCACCGCGCGCGCGTCGGTGGCGGGGTCGGCCGACTCCTGGCCGATGTGTATCTGCTTTGTCTCGAATTCCCACTTGCTCGTGTCCTTTGCGGCCATTCTGTTTCCCTCTCTTTCCTCACGTTTGATAGGGGCTCCTTCGATAGCGCTTTCATATATTGCATATATGATTACTATGATTATAGCGCGTCCTGCCCGGCCTGTCAACAAGAAATATTCTACCTGAAATATTCTACCATAGCCGAGATGTTTTTTCAAATTGAGGAGTCCCCTGCCTCTCCGCTTGGCGACGGAAGCCCGTCGCCGGCGGCGAGGACAAAGCGATGCAGCATGGCGGCGACCTCGGCGCGGGTTGCCGCGCCCTTCGGGTCGAACAGATTGCCGGGCCTGCCGTTGATCACGCCGGCGCCGTAAAGCGCGCGCACCGCGTCGCCCGCGTAAGCCGCAATGTCCGCGTCGTCGGCGAAGCCCGCGTATTCCCGTTCTGCGGGAAGCCCCTTGCCCGCGAAGCGGATGTAGTTGTAGAGGATGACCGACAGATCCTGCCGCGAAACCGGCGCGTCCGGGGCGAACAGGCCGCCGCCCACGCCGCTCACGATGCCGGCCTCGCGCGCCCATTCCACATAGGCGGCGTAGTACCTGGAAGCGTCCACGTCGCTGAAGGCGCCGCCCTTGAATCCGCTCGTGTCTATGCCGTGGAGCCTGCCCAGCACGGTGACGATCATGCCCCTGGTCATGGGCGCATCGGGGCTGAACGCGTCCGCGCCCGTGCCGGCGAACAGGCCGTGGGTGTAGGCGAAGCCCACGTCGTCGAGGAACCAGTCGCCCGCTTTCACGTCGGCGAACGGGTTTTCAAAGACCGCCCGGTAGCCGAGCGGGACGGCCTCGTCCAGAATGACGGCCGTTCCTTCCCTGATGTTCAGAGCCAGGCCGGAGGACAGCGTTGCCGCCGCGCCCGCGCCATTCGGCGGCGTGACCGTGCCGTTCAATGCGATGGTCGTGCCGCCGGGCGCGGTGAGGATCGTCCCGCCCGCCGTGACGATCTTGGCGCTGCCGGAGGCGGATACGGATGTCAGGCCCGCCCTGTCTACGGTCGTGCCGCCGGAAACGCCGATCTGCGCGCCGCCGGCCGGCAGGGCGATTTCCGCCTCTTTCCCGCTGGGGATGGAGATCAGGCCGTTCCTGTCTATCGTCGTGCCCTCCGGCGCCGTGACGGTCAGGCCCTCCGGCGTTTTGATCGTGCCGCCGCCCGGCAGGGTGATCGTGCCGTCCGCGTCCGTCACGGCGGGCTTGCCGTCCGGGGTGGCGATGGTATAGCCGCTCGCGCCGGAACCAGAGCCCGCCGCGCCGCCCGAGCCGCCGCTGCCGGCTGGCGACGGGCTTGGCGTGGCGGCGGCGCTCATCGCGCTGACCTGGAGCGCATTGGACTCGAGCGCCCCCAGCCTGGCTGTGACTGTTCCCGCGCCCGTGCCGGTGGCGGTCAGGACGCCGCCCGCGTCAACAGTCGTGGAGCCGGTCGCGGCGAAGCTTAGGCTGTCGGGGGACAGGCTGGTTTTCCCGCCGCCGGCTTTTACGCCCAGCACGGACAGCGCCAGCGTGTCGCCCTGCGTCATGGTCAGCGGGCCCGCCGGTGCCAGCTCCAGCGCCGTGAAGTCCGCCTCGCTGACTTGCTCGACCTTCAGCGTCTGCGACGCCGTAAGCCCGGAGGCGCCCATGACGGAAACCGCGATCTGCCCGTCGCTGTCCGGGGGCAGCGCGCCGCTCAGGGAGAAGCGCCCTTCGTCGTCCGCCGTCGCCCATGTCGGCGCGGCGGCGTTCATCAGGCTTGCGGTGAGCCCCGGCTGGGTGCGCCCCTTGACGGTAAATCCGCCGCCTGCGGCGGCGATGACGCGCTCGTCCCCAGCCAGATTGTCAATAATCAGCGTGGGCGGGGTCAAATCCGGCACAACTGTAAGCATTTGATTGACGCTGCCCAGCGTGTCGCAGTCCACGGCGGTGATCATCAGGGTCTCGTAGCCGCCGACGAGCTGCTTGTTATCCACCGTCGCGCTGTTTTTGGCGAAATAATTCAGCGCGGCCAGCGTGAGGGTCCTGCTGCCTGCCGCCGCAGCCATCTCCGCCTTGTCGCGGTAACGGACAATGCTGATGTCCGCGTCGGCGGCTGTGCTTGCGGTCAGCTCGAAATCCGGGCCGACGATGATGGCCTTGCCGCCGCCGTCGCCTTCCTGTATTCTGCCGCCGGAGAGGGAGAGCGTCAGCGTGGGCGTTGTCGCCGCTTTCACTTCGGTGGCGGCGGTTTTCGTTTCTGCGCCCTCGCTCCGCACGGCGATGTTCGACTTGGAGGCGAAGATGGGCGTGACGCCCACGGTGTACTGCCCCGGCGCAAGCCCGGCGAGGACCGCGCTGTGGCTGTTGTCCGCGCCTGTCGGCAGCTCTGGATGACCATCGGTATCCTCGTCATAGGCCAGCGTCACGCCGCCGGTGACGTAGCCCGGCTGTGCCGCTGAGCCCGCGCCGGATGCGGCGGCGGGCACCGCCTGCGCGGGCAGGCCGTCCGCGCCGTAGGCCGCGACGGTGTAGCCCGTGACCAGATAGCCCGCCGCTTCCAGCGCCCCGTAATCCGTATCCTGCGAAACGCCGTCAAACCCCACCTCGATGCTTTGGTTCTGCCCGGCCTTGGCCGTCAGATCGCCCACGGTCACGCCCGCGAAGGCGTCGTTCGTCACTTTTGCCGGCTCGTAGCCCGTCGCCCGGTCCAAGGGCAGCCGCTGTTCGCCGTCCGCGTCTGTGCCATAGTAGCGGTAAAGGACGATTTCAGGATAGTATTTGCCGGAGGGCGCGTCGTCCGGCAGCATGGCGGCATCCAGCGTCACCGCAAGGGTTTTGGAAGCATTGTCCCCCTGTGCCACGTCGCCGTAGTAGTCGCCGACCTTTGAGGCGTTTCCGTCTTGGTCAGGGCCGCCCTCGGCGCTTGGGCTGACCGTGCCCAGCGGCACCTGTATCGTCGTCAGTGCTTCCCCGTCCGGGGCGGCGCGGCGCACCAAATCCACGGAGTATTGGTAGTCCTGCTGCCCCTCCGCGCTTCCCTGCGGCTTGAGGTTTTCCAGAGGGATCGTCAGCGTATCCTTGTCGAGGCCCACTTCCCCGTTTCCGCTCGGGCTGCCGCTGAGCGTGACTTCGCCGATTCCGGCCATGGCGTCCTGCTGCCAGAGCTGCACGGACACGTCGCGGCTGGATTTAAGCGTCCATTCCCCCGTCTCGTTCCCGGCCTCGGGCAGGGCGATCAGCCATGTCCTGTTCCCGCTGCCGTCCACGCCCGCGACGGTGTTGTGGACGAAACGGGCGTCGCTTTCGGTCACGGTCTTTTCAGCGTCCCACACGTTCAGGGAAATTTCCGCGCCGCTCGGGGCGTAGAGCCGCAGATCGGCGTCGGAAACGCCCGATTCAAGCTGCCGGACGGCGAGGAAGTAATCGCCCTTGTCATCCGGCAGGGCGAAGCTCCGCGTGAACATGTCGCCGTCCTTGCCGCTGTAGATATTCGCGCCGGAGACGGCCGGGGCGGCCAACAGGGAGAAGCCTCCGTCCGCGGGCGCAGCGGGCGCCGTTTCCGTGTCCGCGACGACGCGCAGGCCCTCGCCCAGCTCATTGGACGCGGCCGAGGAGGCGGTGGGGGACAGCGACATCATGCCGTATGTGCTGGCGCCCGCCAAGGACGCGTAGCTGTCCGGCAGGTCGCCGTGCCCGAAATCCAGATACTCGGTCATCATGTTATAGGCGAACCAGCCGCGCAGGTTCTCCAGCAGCCGGGCGCGGCCCGCGACCCAGCCGGAGGACGCGAACAGCCCTGTGGGCTGAATATTCAGCCGGACGCTCATGTTCATATAGGCATAGGCGCTGGCGATATGAAAGGGCCCGACAAACGCGATCTGCGGGAAGTTGACCTCCACGCCGCCGCGGGCCTTGCAGACGTATTCCAGCGCCAGCAGGTTGATCATATCCTTTGCGGAAAGCTGTGTGCTTTGATCCTGCATATAGGCGAACACGGCGTCCCAGCCCGCCTGTACGGGATTGTCGAATTTCAGCCCGAACTCGCCGCCGATGTTGCCTTTTACGATGTCCTCAATATATTGGTTGGAGATCGCCAGGCCGATGTTCACGCCGATCTTGGCGTAGGCCCGCGAGCAGTTGGAGCCTATGCGTTTCGGCTCGTTGAACAGGCCGAACTGGAAGCTCATGTAGTCGATGAGGTCAACGCCTACGCCGCCGATCTCCAGGCTGCCGCTGAGCGTGCCCGTCATATTGTAGAATCCGCTGGTGATCTCCGCGTGGAAGCCCAGAAGCTGCACCAGCTTGAAATGCGCGCCCACGGTCAGCTCG
>JAISXZ010000131.1 GCA_031270275.1 Eubacteriales Family XIII. Incertae Sedis bacterium
CGCAGGGAACGCGGTTATTATACGGATTGAAATGCCGTGCGATTTTTTCGCCTTCGGCGAAAACGCACATGGCGGATACCATAAACGGCTTCGCTGCGCTCCGCGTTTATGGTATAATAGCCTCATCATGAAATCGCAGAGCGCGGCAGGAACACTGATCGGGAGGATCGCAAAGGGCTTTGCCATGGGGGTGTCCATGCTCGTCCCTGGCGTCAGCGGCGGCACCATGGCCGTCGTCCTAGGCGCCTACGACGAAATCATAGCCGCCCTGGGCAGCTTCAGGCGCGACGTCGGGGCGAACTGCGTCCTGCTGCTGCCGTACCTCGCCGGGGGCGCGGCGGGCGCGGCCCTGCTTTCGGGGCCTATGCTGGCGGTCCTCGAGGCCTGGACGAAGCCCGTCCTGTTTTTTTTTGTCGGAGCCATTGCGGCCGGCATACCGCCGATGTACCGCAAGGTCAGGGTGTCCAGGCTGAAGCCGCTCAACGCGGCGGCAGGCGCCGCCGGCGCCATAGCGGCCGTCGCGACGGGATACCTGCCCGCCGGCCTGTTCACGCCGGAGAGCGGCCCCGGCCCCGTGGCCGCCCTGCTGCTGCTGCTGGCAGGCCTGATAACGGCGGTGGCCCTCATACTGCCGGGCATAAGCGGCTCCTACGTGCTGCTGATGCTCGGCATGTACGACATGACGCTCGCGGCCTTCAGCGAGGCGGATTTTGCCTATCTGTTGCCCTTGGCCGCAGGCGTGCTGCTCGGCGTGTTCTCCACGGCCAGCTTTCTCGAAAGGCAGATGCGCAGGCGGCCGCAGTTCACGTACATGCTGATAATAGGCTTTGTGGCCGGCTCCGCGATCCAGGTGTTTCCGGGGATCCCCAGTGGCGCCGAGGCGCCGGCCTGCCTTGCGGCGCTGCTCTGCGGCTTCGGGCTGGTGTATCTGGCGGGGCGGCTGGGATCGGGCCGCTAGCGGCGGTTACTGCTCACCCGCCACGCCATTTTTGCCCATCTCGGAACCTGGCTGCGATTATTGGCTTCCTCACGTAGCTTCTAGTACGCTCCGGGAGCCAAAACCGCCCCCAGAACCCGATCTGGACAAAACTGACGCGGCGTGTGAGCAGTCTCGATTTAAGTCGGTTACTGCTCACCCGCCATGCCGTTTTTGCCCATCTCGGAAGCCTTCCCGGCGTACTCGAAAAAGACATTCTCCTTCATATAGTCGTAGGGCGGGGCCGCGTCCTGGCTGTAGGCTATGTTGAGCTTCGCCAGGGCCGCCTCGAACGAGAGGCCCGTAAGCGGGCGGGCACCCAGATCGAGCAGCGCCCTGCCCGAAGGGTAGGTTTCGCCGGCAAGCCTCCGGCCGTCGTGCACGTAGAGATCGATGCCGGAGTCGCGGCATCTTTTGGCGAATTCAAGCACGGAATTTTCCGCAGGCGGCCCGGTGCAGGCCGTGGATGAATGGTACAGCCCGTGCAGCACGGCTGCGGGCCTGTCCCTGCTGAAGTCCAGATGGGCGTAGTTCAGCCCCGGATAGGGGAGCAGGCAGGCCACGCCCCTGCCAAACCCCGGCTCGCCAAGACTGTACCGCGCCTTAAGGCCCCTAAGCTCGCGGGCGCTAGGGTTCGTCGCGCTTTCGCAGGGCTGGAAGGCCCCGTCGCGCATCCTGCCGAAGTCCACGCCCATATACGAGGAATATCGGTCCGTGACGCTGTCGGCGCTCAGAAGCCGGCTTCCCAGATAGACGGCCGTCTCCCCCGCCCTGTCCCGGAACACCGCAAAGACGCCGGGCAGCCCGCTCCCCGCCACGAAGTCCACGGCGGCGGCGAAGTTGGCATGGCCGTCGCTTCCGGGCCTGCCGGGGCCAAGGCCGCTTGCGGTCAGCGCCACCGGGACGCCCGCGCCCGCGAACAGGAAGCTCATGGCTGCCGCGGTGTAGGCCAGGGTGTCCGTGCCATGCGTCATCACGACGCCGTCGCAGGCGTCCAGGCCAAAGCCGCGCACGGCCCCGTATATCTCGCCCCAGCGCCGGGGAAGCATGTCTTCGCTGAACATCTCGACAGGCTGGATGACCTCAAAGGCGACGTCCTCCCGCGCGCCTGCGGCGCGCCCGCGAAACGCTTCGACGAGCGAGCGCCCCGCGTCCCGATCCAGGCGTATGAGCCCGCCGTCCGGCCTGGAGCCTATGGTTCCGCCTGTGAGGACCACAAGTATCCTTTTCATCTGCCCCTGCCCGCCGCTGCCAGGCGCCCGCCCTGCTAAAGGCCCCTTATGGCCTGCTCCACGCGGCGCCTGAGCTCCGCCGCCGCCGCCTCTATGTCGGGCCGCGAAAGCACGGACGATATGACGGCGACGCCGCTGGCGCCCGCGCCTATCGCCTCGGCCGCGTTGGAAGGCCCTATGCCGCCTATCCCGACGACGGGTATGTCCACGGCCCGCCTTATCTCCCTTAGCCCCTCCACGCCGATCACGGCGTCGGCGAGGCCTTCCTTGCTGGACGTGGGGAACACGGGCCCGCAGCCGAGATAGTCGGCGCCGCCGTCCCGCGCCGCCACGGCGGCCTCGGGCGTGCGGGCCGAAACGCCTATGAACACCCCGGCCCCGACGACGCGCCGCGCCGCCTCGAGCGGGATGTCCGCCTGCCCTATGTGCAGCCCGTCCGCGCCCACGGCCGCAGCGATGTCGGCGCGGTCGTTGACCACCATGGCCGCGCCGAAGCGCCTGGCCAAGGCCCGCAGGATCAGCGCGGCCTCGTAGAAATCCTTGGCTGGGATGCCCTTGCAGCGCAGCTGCACCGCCGTGGCGCCCCCGCGCAGGGCCGCCTCCACCGCCTCGTCTATCGGCCTGCCCGCGCAGAGCGAGGGGTCCGCGCAGAGATAGAGCAGCAGGGACCTTGCGTCAAACATCGCGGATCGCCCCTTTCACGATCTGACTATTGCTATAGGCGGTTTTCCGAGGCTGTCAACACGCGCCGGAAGGGCGGCCCGTCTCGGGCGCCGGCCCGCCGCCCATCCATTCCGCCAGCTGGCCCTCGTCTATTATCGCCACGCCGAACTCCCGCGCCGCCCTGTTCTTCGCGGAGGCCGAGAGCCTGTCGTTGTTTACCAGATAGTCCGTCTTCGAGGTCACGCCGCCCGCGACCCTGCCGCCCAGCGCCTCTATCGCGGCCTTCAGCGCGTTCCTGTTCGGGTAGAGCGCAAGCCCGCCCGTGATCGCGAAGCTCAGCCCCTCGAACAGGCCGCCCCCGGACTGCCCCGGCGCCGGCCGGAAGCTCAGCTCCGCAAGCAGCCTGTCCGCCGCCGCCGCGCTGCCCGGATCCTCGAAGTGCCGGGCGAAGGCCTCGGCCGTGACGGCCCCGATGCCGTCTATGGCCGTCAGCTCGTCGCGCCCCGCGTTCCTGATCCGCTCCCAGTCCCAGCCGAAGGCCTGGCATATCAGCTTTGCGCCCGCCGGGCCTATGCCGGGGATGCCCAGGCTGTACAGCAGCCTCGCCTGCGTCGTCAGCCTCGCCCTGTCGGCGGCGGCCGCCATGTTCTCGAAGGAGCGCTCGCCGAGGCCGTCCATGCCCGCTATCTCGTCGCGGAAACGGCCCAGGCGGAACAGGTCCGCCGGCTCCTTCACGAGGCCGGCCGCTATGAGCTTCTCGATCGTGGCCTCCGAGACCCCCTCTATGTTCATCGCGTCGCGGCTCACGAAATGCGCGAAGGACTTGACGCGCTTGGCAAGGCAGCCCTCATTCGGGCAGCACAGGAATTTCACGCCGCTCTCGTCCCGCAGCTCCGTCCCGCAGCCGCATACGGGGCATTCGCCCGGTATCGCCGCCGCGCCGCCGCGCGTCAGGTTCTCCGCTATCTGCGGTATTATCATGTTCGCCTTGTACACGGTTACGCGGTCGCCGGGCCCCAGCCCAAGCTCCTCCAGTATGCTGACGTTGTGCACGCTGGCGCGGCTTACCGTGGTCCCCTCCAGCTCGACCGGGTCGAACACGGCTATGGGGTTTATCAGCCCCGTCCGCGACGCGCTCCACTCTATCCCCCTGAGCGTGGTCTCCGCCAGCTCGTCCGCCCACTTGAAGGCTATGGAGTCCCTGGGGAACCGCGAGGTGCTGCCGAGCGAGGCGGCGTAGGCGATGTCGTCGTAGGCCAGCACCAGCCCGTCGGAGGGCAGATCGTTCTCCCTCGCCCTTTCCTCGAACCACCTGACCCTCTCCTCGACGTCGCCCTCGTCCACGATGAAGCTCTCCACGACCTGGAAGCCCTGGCGCGCGAGGAAGTCGAGCTGCTCCCGCCGCGAGTTGCGGAAGTCGGGGCTTTCGCCGTCCGTCTCTGCGGACGTGAGCGCGAAAGCGTAAAAGCCGACGCGCCTTTTCGCCGTCACGCCGCTGTCCAGCTGCCTGACGCTGCCGCTGCTCAGGTTCCGGGGGTTCTTGTACCTCATGCCCTCCTCGCCCGCCTCCGCGTTCACCTTCTCGAAATCGGAATAGCTGATCACCGCCTCGCCCCGAAGCGCGAGCCGCCCCCGGAAGGGTATCCTCAGCGGCAGGTTGACGAAGGCGCGGGCGCTGCCCGTGACGACCTCGCCCGTCTGCCCGTCGCCGCGCGTTACCGCCTTGGACAGCTCGCCGCCCGAATAGGACAGCGCCACTGTGAGCCCGTCCAGCTTCCACGAGATAAGCCCCTTCCTGCCCGCAAGCCATTCCCGCAGCGCCGCCGGGTCCTTGGTCTTGTCCAGCGACAGCAGGGGCGTTGGGTGGCCCTCCTTGGGCAGTTCGGAAACGGCCTCATAGCCGACGCCCAGCGTGGGGCTGCCCGCAAGCACGACGCCGCTTTCCCTCTCCAGCGACGACAGCTCGTCGTACAGCCTGTCGTATTCGATGTTCGGCATGATCTCGCGGCTCTCCGCGTAGTAGGCCCTTGCCGCCTCGCCGAGCAGCCCGGCGAGCTCTTTCATGCGTTCTAGGCGCCCTAGGCCGCGCTCATCCATAATGCCCCCCTTGCCTCCGTATGCCCCCCGCCGGTCCCTGCCGCCTGGGCTTCAGCGGATCATGAACACCGGCGCCTTTTCCCTCGACAGCTTCTTCTTGCCCACGGAGGCGAACATCACGGTGATGGTCAGCTCGTCGGACTCCAGCACCAGGCCCTCGCCGAACTTGGCGTGGCTTACGCGATCCCCCTCCGCGAGCGACGGCCCGTCGCCGGCCGGCCCCTGCCCGTCGTCCCCGCCCTGCGCCCAGGCGGACGGCCCTGGCTCCGGCGCCTCGATCCCCCATTGCGGCGCGGGCCGCCCGAAGGGCCTGCGCGGCGACCTCGACGCGTACCCGTCGTTGCCCGTCTCGGGCGCGTGGAAAAGCCCCGAGCCGAAACCCGGCCCGTAGCCTTCAAGGAAGCGGCCGTCTATCTCCCGCAGGAAGCAGGACTCCCGCGTCCAGCCGGTCTTGCCGTAGAGGGTGCGCTCCCGCGCCCGCGTCAGGAACAGCCGTTCCATGGCCCGCGTCATGCCCACGTAGCAGAGCCTTCGCTCCTCCTCGATGCCGTCCTCCTTTTCGAGGGAGCGCCAGCCGGGGAAAAGCCCCTCCTCCATGCCGGGCATGAACACCACGGGGAACTCCAGGCCCTTGGCGCTGTGCAGGGTCATGAGCACGACCGCGTCCTCGCCGGCGTCGTGGTTGTCGATGTCCGAGAGCAGGGCTATCTTCTCCATGAACTCCGCCAGGGAGATGCCCGCGTCGGCGAGCTCGTAGCTCTTTATGACCGACTTGAACTCGAGCAGGTTCTCTATCCGGCTTTCCGCCTCCACGGTGTTTTGGGCTTCAAGGGCCGCGAGATAGCCCGTCCTGAGCATGAGCGCCTCGTATATCTCGGAGACCTTCATGTCGCCCTTCACTTCGGCAAGCCCGCATATCGTCCCGGCCATGTCCCTGAGCGCGGCGCCCGCCTTCGCGGGCAGCCCGTCCGCCAGGCCCCCATCCGCCAGGGCTGCCTCGAGCATGCTGCATCCCCTCGCCTCGGCCGCCCCGGCCAGGTTTTCGAGCGTCCTGTCGCCGACGCCGCGCTTTGGCTCGTTGGCGACGCGCGCGAAGGACAGATCGTCGGCGGGGTTGTCCACCAGCCGCAGATAGGCCAGCAGGTCCTTGATCTCCTTGCGCTCGTAGTAGCGCAGGCCGCCGAGCACGCGGTAGGGCAGGCCGCGCCCGGACAGCAGCTCCTCGAAGACGCGCGACTGCGCGTTCGTGCGGTAAAGCACGGCAAAATCCCGGAAGGACCGCCCGCAGCCCCTCTGGCTTTCTATCTCGCCCGCTATGAAGGCCGCCTCGTCCCTCTCGTCGTCGGCGCAGCGGAAGAAGACCTTTTCGCCGCCCGCCTTCGTCGTCCAGAGCTTTTTCGCCTTTCGCGACGGGTTGTTCTCGATGACGGAATGGGCCGCGCCCAGTATGTTGCCCAGGGAGCGGTAGTTCTGCTCCAGCCTGACCACCTTGGCCCCGCTGAAGTCCTTCTCGAAGTCCAGGATGTTGTTTATGTCGGCGCCGCGCCACTGGTATATGCACTGGTCGTCGTCGCCCACGACGCAGATGTTCCTGTGCTTTTCCGCGAGCAGGCTGACGAATCTGTACTGCAGGGCGTTCGTGTCCTGGTATTCGTCCACCATGATGTAGCGGAAGCGCTCGCGGTAATGGGCCAGCGTATCGGGATCCCCTTCAAGGAGCCTGACGGCGTTCAGCAGCAGATCGTCGAAATCCATCGCGTTGTTCTTTTTCAGCGTCCTCTCGTACTCCGCGTACAGCGGCGCGACGACCCGGCCCGTGTGCGAGGACTCGCTTTCGTAGGCGAAGCGCCCAGGGCTTATGCCCTTTTCCTTGCAGTCGCTTATTATGCTCAGCACGTAGGCCGGCGTGTATTTCCTGTCCTCGATCCCCTGCCGCTTAAGGCAGCCCTTGACGATCACCTTCTGGTCCGTCGGGTCGTAGACCACGAAGCCGGGCCTGTAGCCGAGCTTTTCCGCGTGCTCCCTGAGCATGCGCAGGCAGGACGCGTGGAAGGTCATTATCCACATGCCCCGGCTGCCGCCTATCAGGGCCTCCACCCTTTCCCTCATCTCCGCCGCGGCCTTGTTCGTGAACGTGACGGCGAGCATGTTGTAGGGGCGGACGCCCCGCTCCCGCACGAGCCAGGCTATGCGGTGGGTCATGGTGCTGGTCTTGCCGCTGCCGGCGCCTGCGAGTATCAGAAGGGGCCCGTCGCCGTGCGTGGCCGCCTCCCTCTGCTGCGGGTTGAGCTTCGCCAGATAGTCCATTTACGCCTCCATTGCCAGCGCTTCCTCGGCCCAGAGGCGGCATGAGCGACGCCTGGGCTGTTGCCTCATTCAATCATACCACAGATCCGGGGCAAAGCGAAGGCCTTTGTGGCGGGCGCCAGGCTAGTGCGCCGGGCTAGTCGGATCCTAAGCCCTATGCCCGACACCAAGGGATCGGTGACCATGGGCGCTTTACGGCCCCGGCATTATGTGATAAGATACTTGGTACGGAACGAAAGCGCATAACGGGGGGCAGACGATGTACAGAATAGCGACGCTGAACAAGATATCCGCGGCCGGCCTTGCCCGGCTCACCGACAGATACGGCATGACGGACGACATATCCGAGGCCCACGGCATCCTCGTCAGAAGCCACGACATGCACGGCATGGCCTTTTCCAAGGGCCTTCTCGCGATAGCAAGGGCCGGCGCGGGGGTCAACAACATCCCCGTGGAGCGCTGCTCCAGCGAGGGCATAGTCGTGTTCAATACGCCGGGCGCCAACGCCAACGCCGTGAAGGAGCTGGTGCTGACGGGGCTTCTCATGAGCGCGCGGAACCTGACCCGCGCCATAGCCTGGACAAAGACGCTGACCGACGACGTGACAAAGGTCGTCGAGAAAAACAAATCCCAGTTCGCGGGCGAGGAGATAAAGGGCAAGACCCTCGGCGTAATCGGCCTGGGCTTCATAGGCGTGCTGGTCGCCAACGCCGCAGAGCTTCTCGGCATGCGCGTCGTCGGCTACGACCCGTACATATCCGTGAAAAGCGCGCACGAGCTTTCGCATACCGTGAAGATATACGACACGCTGGACGACGTGCTGCCGAAATGCGACTACATCACGATACACGTGCCGTTCATGGAGAACACGCTGGGCATGTTCAACGAAAAGAGCTTTTCGACGATGAAGGACGGCGTGGTGCTGCTGAATTTCTCCCGCGACATGATAGTGAGGGACGCGGACGTGCTGCGCGCCGTGAAGGATGGCAAGGTGAGGAACTATGTCACGGACTTCCCGACGGAGCAGCTCATAAACGTCGAGAACGTCATATGCATACCCCATCTCGGCGCCTCCACGAGGGAGTCGGAGGAGAACTGCGCCGTCATGGCCGTGGACGAGATCATGGACTATCTGGAGAACGGCAACATAACCCATTCCGTGAACTTCCCCAAGTGCAACATGGGCGCCCCGACTACTCCCATGCGCGTCTGCATACTGAACAGGAACATACCGGCCATGCTGCAGCGCATAACGGGCGCACTCGCCGGCATGGGCGCCAACATAAACGACATGCTCAACCGCAGCAAGGACGAGTATGCCTACACGCTCGTCGATATCGACTCCTGCCTGGACGAAGACGACATCCGGCAGGCGTTGCGCTGCAACGACGGCATCGTGTCCATACGCGTCATATACCGCGACCGCGCGAGGGCGGGCTCATGAAGAAGGCCTACAGATACACCCCGTCTGGCGTGTGCTCCAGCATGATAGAGTTCAGGCTTGACGGCGGCAAGGTGAGCGACGTCAGGTTCACAAGGGGCTGCAACGGCAACGCGAAGGGGATAGCCAGCCTCGTCGAGGGGATGCCCGCCTCGGAGGTGATAGAAAAGCTTTCAGGGACGACCTGCGGCGGCAAGCCCAGCTCCTGCCCGGACCAGCTCGCCACCGCGCTGCGCCTCGCGCTGGAAAAGTACGGGGAATAGTCCTATAGGCGGGAGCGGGGGCGGGTTTCCATGCGCGACTTCTTTGTCAGAAGATTCATAAAGGACCACGAGAACGTGAGGTCCCCTGGCGTCAGGGCGGGCTATGGCAAGCTGGCCGGCGCGGCAGGCCTAGTCTCCAACCTGGCCCTCTGCGCCGCGAAGATATCCGCCGGCGCCCTGTCGGGCAGCATCGCCATGATAGCGGACGGCGTGAACAGCCTGTCCGACGCCGCGTCCTCCGCCATGCTCATAGTGGGCTTCCGGATCGCCGCCGCGCCGGGCGACAGGCAGCACCCCTACGGGCACGCCCGCATGGAGTATCTGCTCGGCCTGTTCATATCCATAGGCATCGTGCTCATAGGCGCCAGGCTGCTGCTTGGCGCGATAGACAGGATCAGGCATCCCGAGCCCGTCGATTTCAGCGTCGCGCTCCTGGTGGTGCTGGGGGCCTCCATCCTGGTGAAGGTATGGCAGGCGCTCATGTTCATACGGCTGGGCAAGGCGATAGGGTCCTCGACCCTCAAGGCGTCCGGGACGGACAGCCGCAACGACGTGGCCTCGACGGCGGCGGTGCTCGCCAGCATCCTCGTCGGGCATTTCACGGGCCTTCTCATAGACGGCTACATGGGCTGCGCCGTGGCCGTGTTCATAGTCGTGTCCGGGGCAAGGCTCGTCAAGGAGACCAGCGACCCTCTTTTGGGCAGGGCCCCCGACCCCGCGCTCGTCAAGGACATAGAGGGAATGATCTGCGGCACGGATGGGGTCATAGGCATGCACGACCTCGCCGTCCACGACTACGGCCCAGGCCGCGTCTTCGCGTCCGTCCACGCGGAGGTGGACGCGCACGGGGACTTCATGAAAAGCCATGAGACGATCGACGGCATAGAGCGCGAGGCCGCCGCCCGGCTCGGCGTGGAGCTCGTTATCCACATGGACCCCGTCGACCTCAAAGACCCGCTCACGATAGAGCTGAAGGGGCAGGCGAAGCTTCTGGCCGACGGGATAGAGGGCGTGTCGGGCATACACGACCTTCGCGTGGTGCGGGGCTACGCCCATACGAACGTCGTGTTCGACGTCCTGCTTTCGCCCTCGTGCCCCCTGCCGCAGGACGAGATAAGGCGGCGGCTGTCGGAGGGGCTGCGGCGCCTGGATCCGTCCTACAACGCCGTCATCACGTTTGACATGGACTTCAGCGGGTGAGGGGCCACAAAGTTCTTGACTAAGGCCCGCATAATATGTAAAATGGTATAGGCGGCCGAAGGGACAGGCCTGCCGCCGTCCGGCTACTGTGGCTCAATGGTAGAGCAGTTCACTCGTAATGAACAGGTTGAGGGTTCGATTCCCCCCAGTAGCTCCAAGCCTTCTTGGCATTGCGGCTGAATTCGTTGGGATTCAGCCGTTTTCTTTTCTTTGCCGCCCGGCATCAGCTGCGGGGGGGAGGCGGACGGATGCGGCAGGACGGGCGACGGCCATGCCTCCGAACAAATGCTGCCGATGGCGCGGCTTGGCTTTACTTTTGCCGCCGCACGGGTTAATATATGTATAGCTTCGATTGTCGGCACCGGTTGCAGCGGAAAGGCGGCGCATCATGAAAAGGGAACCCCTTCTTATCGTCATGGCGGCGGGGCTCGGGAGCCGGTACGGGGGGCTCAAGCAGATGGACCCCATAAACGGCGAGGGCGAGATAATAATAGACTTTTCCCTGTACGACGCGGTGAGGGCCGGGTTCAGGAAGGCCGTGTTCGTCATAAAGCGGGAGATGGAGGGGGATTTTCGCGGGCTGATAGACGGCAGGGCGGGCGGCAGCCTCGACGTGGCCTACGCGTTCCAGGAGCTTGCGGATCTGCCCGAGGGCTACGGCGTCCCCGAAGGGCGCGTCCGGCCGTGGGGGACCTGCCATGCCGTGTACAGCTGCCGCCATCTGGCGGACGGGCCTTTCGCGGTCATAAACGCCGACGACTACTACGGCGCGGCGGCCTTCCGGATGATGCGCGAGCATCTCGAAAACGCGGAGGCCGGGGAAAGATACCCCTTCGCCATGGCGGGCTACCCGCTGGGGAACACGCTGACCGAACACGGCTTCGTGGCCAGGGGCGTCTGCGAGACCGACGGGATGGGCCGCCTGCTGCGGATCGTCGAGCGCAAGAAGGTGATGCGGCGGGACGGCAGGATCATGTTCCTCGAGGGCGAGGAATGGGGGGATGTGCCTGCGGACGCCGTAGCGTCGATGAACTTCTGGGGCTTCACGCAGGACATGATGGGGGAGATCGGGCGCGGGCTGCCGGCCTTCCTCGACGGCATTGGGGGCGCGGACCCGCTCGCCGCCGAGTATCTGCTGCCCTCGCTCGTGGGCGAGCTGCTGGAAAAGGGCAGGGCCGAGGTGCGCGTGCTCATGACGGACGAGCTGTGGCATGGCGTGACGTACAGGGAGGACAGGCCCGCTGTGTCCGCCGCGCTGCAGGCGCTGAAGGACAGGGGGCTGTACCCCGCCAGGCTGTGGGGCGGCGGGACAAAAATATAAAAAGAAAGTCATGGAATTCCAAGAATCTTATGGTACAATATGGTTATGAGATGGTTATGAGATGGTTATGAGGCCACGCTGCCGCGGCTTTTCGCGCCACTAGGGGAATCCGAGGCCGTCGCTCAGGGACTCCAGCAGCAATCCATTGAAGGAAACGGAGGTTCACATGGCACTCAGAAAAGTCTTGCACAGGGTCAACGGCGTGGAAAGGATGTTCATATTCGATCCCGAAAAGGACAGCCTGGCCGAAACGCTTCGGCGCTATGGGCTCACCGGCACAAAGGTCGGTTGCAACGCCGGCCAGTGCGGGGCCTGCTCCGTCATAGCCAACGGCGCCGTCGTCCGCTCCTGCATGAAGAAGATGGGGGATCTGGCCGAGGGCAGCGAGATAGAGACCATAGAGGGGCTTGGCACCGCCAGGAACCTCCATCCGCTGCAGCAGGCATGGATCACCTACGGCGGCGTTCAGTGCGGCTTCTGCTCGCCGGGGTTCATCATGTCGGCGAAGGCGCTTCTCGACGCCAACCCTTCGCCCACGCGGGAGGATGTGCGCGACTGGTTCCAGAGGCACAGGAACATATGCCGCTGCACCGGCTACAGGCCGCTTGTCGATTCCGTCATGGCGGCCGCCGCAGTCATGCGCGGCGAGAAGGGCATGGACGAGATCACCTACAGGCACGAGCCGGGATCGCGCGTCTACAACACGCGCCATCCGAGGCCCGCGGCGCTCGGCAAGGTGCTGGGCCTGACGGACTACGGCGACGACGTAAAGCACAAGATGCCGCCCGGAACGCTCCACGTAGCCATAATCCAGCCCAGGCTCGCCTCGCACGCGAACATCCTGGGCATAGACGTCTCGGAGGCCGAGGCGATGCCGGGCGTGGCGCGCGTCCTCACGGCTAAGGACGTGCAGGGCACGAACATCATATTCGAGCCCAACTTCCATATGCGCTCCAAGCTCAAGGGCGACATCAGGCCCATCTTCGCCGACAGGAAGATATTCATGTACGGCGACGTCGTGGGCGCGGTGATAGCCGACACCCAGGAGCATGCGCGGGCCGCCGCAGCCGCCGTGAAGGTGGAGATCGAAAAGCTCCCCGAGTACCTGAACTTCATAGACTCGGTCGCGCCGGACGCCATCCGCATACACGAAAAATCCGAAAACGCCTATCTCTGCCAGCCCGTGTTCAAGGGTGAGGACGCGCGCGACGTCATAGACGCCTCCGCGCACTCCGTCGAGGGCAGCTTCTACAGCAGCAGGGAGCCCCACCTCTCCATAGAGGCCGACGTCCTCCAGGCGTACTACGACGAGGACGGCAACGTCGTGATAAACTGCAAGTCCCAGTCCATACAGTGGAACAGGGAGTCCATAGCGGACGGCGTAGGCGTCCCGCTCGACAAGCTCCGCATCATAGAGAACCCGACGGGCGGCAGCTTCGGCTGGGCCACCTGCGCCGGCAGCTACGCGATCATGGCCGTCTGCCTCATGGCGGTCAAGACCCCGATCACCTGCACGATGTCCTACGAGGAGCACCAGCACTACAGCGGCAAGCGCACGCCCTCGCACTCGAACGGGCGGCTGGCCTGCGACGGGGACGGCAGGATCACGGCCATAGAGTTCGACTTCGGCGTGGACCACGGCGCCTACGACGACATCTCCATGAACCTCATAGCGAGCTTCGCGAGATACCCCGGCTTCCCCTATGTGATCCCGAACGTGCGCGGCCTGATACGCATGGCGGTGACGAACCACGGCTTCGGAACCTCCTACCGGGGCTTTGGATCGCCGCAGTCCTACACCTGCTCGGAGGCGCTTGTGGACATGCTCGCGGCAGAGGCCGGGATCGACCCCTTCGAGTTTCGCTACATAAACCTCGCGAGGCGGGGCGACATCACCATGAACGGGCATCCATACAGGGATCCGAGCATGGTGGAGCTGTACGACAGGATGAGGCCCATATACGAGGAGGCCAAGGCCCGCCTCGCCGGCAGGGAGGACGGGGAGAGATACTACGGCGTAGGCGTGTGCAGCGGCGGCTTCAACGTCACGATAGGGGAGCACGACCGGGCCGAGGTCGCGCTCGAGCTCAACCCCGACGGCAGCATCACGCACTTCAACACCTGGGAGGACCAGGGGCAGGGGGGCGACATCGGCACGCTCGCGCACACGCACGAATGCCTTCGGCCGCTCGGCCTGGAGCCGGACGGCATAAGGCTCGTGATGAACGACAGCCATCTGTGCCCCAATACGGGCATAGCGGCCGCCAGCCGCAGCCATTTCATGGCGGGCATGGCCACCAAGGACGCCGCAAGAAGGCTGATGGACGCCATGCGGAAGCCGGACGGCTCCTACAGGGACTACGGGGAGATGGCCGCCGAGGGCATACCGACAAAATACGTCGGCTCGCATGACATGACCGGCACGGGCGTCGGCCTTAATCCCAACACGGGGGAGGCCGATCCCGTGCAGACCGTCACCTACGGCGTGTTCCTGGCCGAGGTCGAGGTCGAGAAGAAGACCGGGAAGACGAGGGTGACGCGCGTCGTGGCTGTCGGCGACGTGGGCATAGTCGGCAACTATCTGTCCGTCGAGGGCCAGGCGTACGGCGGCATCTCGCATACGATAGGCTTCGCCCTCTCGGAGAACTACGACGACCTCAGGCGGCACGCGTCCCTCGCCGGCGCGGGCGTACCCTCCATCAGGGACGTGCCGGACGACATAGAGCTCATATTCCACGAAAGGGAAAGGGAATTCGGCCCCCATGGCTCGACGGGCTGCTCCGAGCTGTACCAGTCGAGCGGGCATATGGCCATACTGAACGCCATATACAACGCGACCGGGGCGCGCGTTTACACGCTGCCCGCCAGCCCTGAGAAGGTAAAGGCCGCCATAGACCGAAAGCTCTCGGGCGCGGAGGAGATACACGAGAAATGGTATCTCGGCGAGGACATGTACGACGTGCTGGAGGACATCAGAAACAACCCCGTATAGGCTGCGGCCCGGCGCTCGCGCCGGGCCGCCCTTAGCCCCTTGGGTAGCGGCAGGATGCCGCAATATTATGGATTTTCAGGAAATAAAGCTTTACGCCGAAGCCTGCATACGCGACCGGCCCCCTCCCTGCGCCTGCGCCTGCCCCCTGGGCCTGGACGTGAGGGGCATGATAGGCAAGGTGTCGAAAGGCAGATACGGGAGCGCGTTTCGGGCGTATCGCGAGGCGGCGCTGTTTCCGGGCATAGTCAGCAGGCTGTGCCCGTCCTACTGCGGCGAGCGCTGCGTAAGAGGAAGGCATGACGGCAGCGTGGATCTGCGCCTCATAGAGCGCGGCATAGTGGAGAAGGCCGGGCGCACGGAGCCGCCGAGATACGCCGTCCCCAAGAAGGATTTCCGCGTCGCCGTGGCGGGCGGCGGGCTGAGCGGCCTCGCCTGCGCCTGCAGGCTGTCGTCGAAGGGCTACGCGCTCACGCTGTTCGAGGCGGCGGAAAGCATAGGCGGCCGGGTGAGGGGCCTGATGCCGGACGGCGCCGCCGACGAGGACTTCGCCATGGCCTTCATGCACAGCGGCTGCGTCTTCCGCACGGGCGCGCGCGTAGGTGGCCTGGCCGAAGCCGTGGAGGGCTTCGACGCGCTCTACGTCGCGACGGGCAGGGGCGGCGACGACTTCGGCCTGCTGGGCTCATGGGACGCTAGGATGCTTTCCACGGCGGCGCCCGGCGTGTACCTCGGCGGCGGCCTCGTGGGCTGCGAGCCTGTATGGAGCATCGAGAACGGCCTGCGCGCGGCGAGCGCGATAGAGGAATTCCTGAAGACGGGCAGGAACGACGGGATAGGCCCGCTGTTCGACAGGCCGCCCTCGAGCGAGGGCTTCTATAGGCTGAAATACGATTTCGGCCCGCCGGACACAGCGGACGCGGCGGACACAGCGGACGCGGCGGACACAGCGGACGCGGACGCCTGCGCGAGGGAGGCCGGGCGCTGCCCCTCCTGCAACTGCTCCGTCTGCATCGACGCCTGCCCGCTTATGGGTCATTACAGGACGGATCCCAAGCGCATAGCGGCGGATCTCGGCGTCACCCTTCTTCCCGTGGGCGGCAAGATAAAGCACGTGGCCTCGCGCATGCTGAACAGCTGCAGCCTGTGCGGGCTGTGCGACGCCCTCTGCCCGGCGGGCGTAAAGACCTGCGAGGCCATGTACGAGAGCAGGAGGCTGATGCGCGGCTCGGGCAACATACCGCCCGCCTTCCACGATTTCTGGATAGAGGACATGCGCTTTTCGATGTCGGGCGGCGCCTACGCCGTCGTGGGGCCGGAATCCGGGGCGCCCTGCGGCGTGGCGTTCTTTCCGGGCTGCCAGCTCGCGGCCTCGTCCCCGCAGGCCGTGGAGGGGGCGTATTCGTACATAAAGGGGCTGCTTCCGGACGCCGCGCTGATCCTCTCCTGCTGCGGCGTCCCCGCCGACTGGGCGGCGGAGCGCGAGCTGCTCGACGAAACCGTGGGCAGACTCCGCGCCGACTGGGAGGGGCTGGGCCGCCCGAGCCTGCTGTTCGCGTGCAGCACCTGCATGAAGACCTTTGCGCGCTATCTCCCGGAGGCCGCAGGAAAGCTGGTATACGAGTGGATAGCCGACAACGACGGGGCGCTCGCCTACCCCGACGCCGCAGGGGCCCCCGCCTTCGTGTACGATCCGTGCAGCAGCAGGGGGGACGAAAGGGGCAGGGCGGCCGTGCGGAGGCTGGCGGAGAAAAGCGGATTCGCGCTCTCGGAGGGCGCGCCGGACGGCTCGGAAGCCGCGTGCTGCGGCTTCGGCGGGCATATCTATCCCGCAAACCCCGAGCTCGCGGGGAAGATAGCCGAAAAAAGGCTGGCCGGCGGCGCGGGGGAGGCCACATGCGCGATAGCGTACTGCGCGAACTGCCGCGACATGTTCCTGCATGGGGGCGGGGAGAGCCTGCACATACTCGAGGCGCTGTTTCCCCGCGAGGGCGGCCGCAGGCTGCCCAGCCTGTCGGAGAGGAGGCGCAACCGCTCCGAGCTGAAAAAGCGGCTCGCGGGGGAGGCGGCCGCCGCGCCGGACGCGGGACGCGGCATAAGGCTCGTGATCCCCGACGGGCTCGTGGGGAAGATGGACGGCCTGCTGCTGCTGCGCGAGGACGCCGAGGCCGCAGTCGCCTACTGCGAGGAGAACAACGCGAAGGCGATAAGCCCCGAGGGCCGCTTCGTGGGCTGTATCAGGGGCCGCGTCGTCACCATATGGGTCGAGTACGAGATGGATCCAGGATCGCGGACCGCCGTACTGCACAACATCTACAGCCATAGGATGCGCGTGAAATGAAAGACGGCCAGGGGGAAACGGCGTTCATCTGCGCGAAATGCGGGATACCGCTTGAAAAGACCGATACGAAGTTCGAGTACCTGAAGCACGAGTTTTCGCACCCCATCCGGCGCTGCCCGTCCTGCGGCCAGGCCTTCATACCCGAGGAGCTGGCGACGGGGAAGATGCTCGATGTGGAGACCATGCTCGAGGACAAGTGAGGGGGATCGGGCGGCGGCGTCCGGATCGGCCTGTCCAGTCTGGGGCGCGGGGCGCGCCCAGACTGCCGGACGAGGCCCCTACCGGGGATATACGTCCTCCGGCGGCATGGGCACGCAGCCCTCGCGCGGGTTCATCAGCTCCACCACAAAGCCGAGGTCGTCCGTGAGGTCCACGTAGGCGAACTCCATGTTGCCCGAGTCCACGCCCCCGATCAGGGTCTCCGCGTGGCCGCGCCCCGCCAGGATCTCGCGTATCCTTGCGTAGCCCTCCGCGGGCTGCATGCAGACGTGGTGTATGCCGGGGCCGTTCTTCCTCAGAAACTCGGCGTAGCTGCCGTTTTCGCTCAGGGGCTGTATCAGCTCCCACTGGATGTTCAGGCAGTCGCATATGGCGAGCCTTATCTCGAAGTCCTCGGGCGCGCCCCTTACCACCATCCCGCTGGTGTTGCCCCTGTCGAAACGCAGCACCGTCCACGGCCCTATGCCGTAGTCGTCGTTATAGCGCCTCATGTAGGCGTATATGTCGTCCACGACGACGCTTATCTGGGCCACCTTGTCGAATACGGGCTTCTTCATCCCTTGCCCCCTTTCCCGCACATATACTTCTGAACTGTAACCGCCGGGCAGGCCCGCCGTCTGTTTTTTGCGCGGCGGCTCTTGCAATCCCCCAGGGCTTTGCGTATAATATTGCCATGGGAGGCACCTATGGCAACGAACAAAATGGGGACGGTTTATCAATGAAAACCGAATATTCAAAACAGGCCGTAAAAGTCATATCCAAAATGAGCATCTCGGATGAGCGCCGAATAAAACAAGGCATCGAGACCTTGCCCGAGGGAGATGTTAAACCGCTTCGGGGCGCGCCCGGCTCGTTCCGTCTGCGAATCGGGGATTGGCGCATAATATTTTCACACATCGAAGACGGGGCGATCCTGATTGACAAAATCGCGCCGCGCGGCGAAATTTACAAAGGAGGACACATTCAATGAGCGTAACGGAACAAATAGATTATCTTTTGGGGCAACTGCCGGACTCGGAAAAATATTTGCTCCTTGAAATAATAAAACGCTTCGTTCCCGACGATCTTGCGACGCCGGACGATCTGGAAGCCATTCAAAACGCGCACGGAGAATGGAAACGCGGCGAAACCATCGGTCATGACAAGATCAATTGGAGACAGCCGCAATGAGGTGTCCCGCGATCAAGACTGCTCACACGCCGCGTCAATGGCCGCCGCCCGGCGGACACGCCCGCCCGGCGCGTCCTGCTGAAGCCTTTGATCGGCAGACGGGGCCTGTCAGGCGACAGGCGATCCCTTAAACACGATCCTGACGCCGGGCGAGTGCGTCAGCAGCACGGCCGGGCCGTAGCACAGGCCGAATTCCACGACGTCGCCCGGCCGCAGATCGCGGCGGGCGTCCTCCACGTCCAGGATCGTGTGGTCGCTTGAGGCGCCCAGCAGCTGTATGCCTTCCTCCAGCGGCAGGAGATGATCCGCCCAGGCATAGTCCGCCTTGCCCACGGCCGCGAGCGCCCTCTTGCGCAGCCCCCGATCCTCGTATGTGGGCCTGTTGCGGAAGGCGTCGAACATGATTTCGCCTATCGGATGCGAGGGCTTTGTCTTTGCCTCTATGATCTCGGCCTTCAGGACAAACACGTCGTTGTGCAGGAAGCCCATGTCGTAGCCCCAAAGGTCCGCCAGATCCCGCCCTATCAGGATGTTCTCGCCGATTCTCAGGTTGTTTATTGCCCCAGGCATGTCGCGGTCCATTACGCGAGGGAAGGCCGTGGACGCGCCGCCGGACACCATCTCCAGCTTTCTTCCCAGCTCCCCTTCGACGAGGCCCGCGAGCTCCGCGAGCGCTTCCATCTTTTCGGCGGTCGGGGCTATCGAGCCGTAGCAGCCGAGGTTGGTGCCTATGCCCAGCAGGTCGAGGCCCCCGAAGCCGCGCTCGACGGCGACGGCCGTCTCCAGAAACTCGCCCCTGTCCCAGATCCCCTCGCGCAGGTCGCCGAGCTCCGCCATCAGCAGTATCCCGTGGCGCCTGCCCTGCTTCCTGGCCTCGCCGTCGAGCAGGGCCAGCGTGGAGAGCTCGCTGTTCAGGCTTATGTCCGCCAGCCGCACCGTGTCGGCCGCCTCGCTCGGCATCGGGATGCGTATCATCATCGTGGGCAGATCAACGCCATGCGCCCTGGCGCCCGCCAGCTCGTCCAGCCTGGACGAGGCGATATGCGCGCAGCCTCCTCTGGCCATGGCCGCCGCGCACTCCGGCAGCCCGCTGCAGCCCTTGATGACCCCTGTCACGCCTATGCCCAGGGCCGCGCAGCGATCCACGATCGCCCTCGCGTTGCGCTCCAGCTTTCCTAAATCTACCTCTATAAGCGGATATTCCCCCATAGCGCCCCCCCTTGTCAGTCGGTCTCGCCCTTGTTCGCGTCCACGAAGCGCTTGATCTTCTTGCCCGTGGTCATCTCGAACTCTTCCTTCCTGACCACTATCCTGCGTATGCGCTTGAAAAGCGCCAGCTCGTCGTTGATGGCGTCGATCTTCTCCCACAGCAGCCGCTCCACGTCCTCGTCCGCATAGCCTTCGCCCAAGGCCTCCCTGAGCGCGTCCCCGTCCGGCCTTATGCTCGCCACTATCAGCGTTTCGCCCGTGGCCTCGCTGTCCTTGCCCCACACCATGCTTTCCGCCACGACGTCCAGGCGGCCCAGATGGTATTCGAGCTCCTCCGGGAACACGTTTTTCCCGTTCTTCGTGATTATGACGTTCTTCTTCCTTCCCGTTATGTGCACGTAGCGGTCGCTGTCTATGTAGCCCAGGTCGCCCGTATAGAACCAGCCGTCGCGCAGCACCTCGGCGGTGGCCTCCGGGTCGTTGCAGTAGCCCATCATGACGTGGTCGCCCTTCGCGCATATCTCCCCTATGCCGGTCTCCGGGTCGGGGTCGGCTATCATCCCGTCGAAGCCGGGGACCAGATAGCCCGCGGCGTCGTTCTTGCTCGCGCTGTCGGGGTTCAGCGCGCAGATCGGCGAGCACTCCGTCAGCCCGTAGCCCTGGACCGCCATTATGCCGAAGTCCTTGATCCCCTGAAGCACGGCGGGGTCTATCGCCGCGCCGCCGCAGATGACGACCTTCATGCGCCCGCCGAACAGGGCCTGTATCTGCTTGAAGAATATCGGCGCCAGGTCGATGCCTATCCTTTTGGTGAACGAATTTATCCTTGACACGCGCCTGAGCAGCCCGTCCTTGCCGTTCTTCTTGGCATTCTGCCATATCTTCCCGTAAAGGCTCTCCAGTATCAGCGGCACGAGCAGGACGACGGTCGGCCTCGCCTCCGACAGATTCTTTACGATGTATTTAAGGCCCTCGCAGTAGGCCACCGAGGCGCCCCGGTAAAGCGGGATCAGAAAGCCGCAGGTGCATTCATAGCAGTGATGCACGGGGAGTATGGAGAAAAACACGTCCTCCTTGACGATGTTCAGCACAGTGGGCGGTATGGTTATGCCGGCCGCGAGGTTCTTGTGCGAGAGCATGACGCCCTTGGCTATCCCTGTCGTCCCGGAGGTGAAAAGCAGGGCGCAGAGGTCGTCCTCGAGTATCTGCGCGTCGAGGTAGCCGCGTTCGCCGAGGCTGAGCATCCGGGCGCCCTCCCCCAGGCAGTCCTCGAGCGACAGGGCGTCCTGGCCGGCCCCGCCGCCGGTGAGGTCCACGAGGAATTTCAGCGCCGTCCTGCCGCCGTTCCTGATGCCTATGAACATATCGCGGAACTTCTCGGTGAAAAGCGCGCATTCCGTCCCGGACTCGATCAGCAGATCCTCGATCTCCTTCGCGCTGAGCTCCTTGTCCAGGGGTACGACGACGCCTACGCCGCACACCGCCGCAAGATACGATATCGCCCACTGATAGCAGTTTTCGCCTATCACCGCGATCTTCCCGCCCCGCAGCCCCTTTCCGGCCAGGAAGGTCCCCAAGGCGTCGACGTCCTCCTTGGCCTTTCGGTAGCTTATGCCTCTGTAGGGGGCGTCGTGGCTGTCCTTCACGTGGAACGCGACGCGGTCGGCATACAGCTCGACGCTTGTTTCCAGCATGTGCCTGACGTCGGTTATGGGGCGGACGTCCCTGTAGCGCACATGGGGGTCGGCGCTGTTCCTGATGCCGTCGACGCGGGCCTCGGCGACCTGAAGCTCTTTCTCCTTGATGCGCCTGTAGTCCTCGGTGGAAATCATGCGGCCTCCTTCCTGGTCCTTAGTCGCTGTGCGGTTTCGATTCGGGCAGGCAAGCAAGAACCCTTTCAGATTGGCTTGTCCCATTTGAAGCGCGGGGCGCGCCTCGATTACCGCTCGTGCTCCAGCACGTAGCGCTTTATCTTCTGCGTCGTGGTCTTCTCGAAGGCCTCGTCCCTGATCGCGAAGCGCTTCACCCTCTTGTAGAGGGGCATCCGCTCGTTCATCCCGTCGATCTCCCTCTTCAGCACGCGCTTCCAGTCGTCGATGCTGAGCGGCCCGCCGTGCGTCTCCTCCGCGTACCCGATGTCGGGGAAGATATCGGCGCATATGACCGTGTCGCCGCGCCGGGCGTCGTCCTTGCCCCACACCACGACCTCGTCCACATAGGGTATCTGGCAAAGATAGCATTCTATTTCCTCGGGGGAGATGTTCTTGCCGTTCTTCGTGACGATGATGTTCTTCTTCCTTCCCGTCACGTAGAGGAAGCCTTCATCGTCGAAATAGCCGAAATCCCCGGTATGCAGCCATCCGTCCTCCATCACCCTGCGGCTCTCCTCCTCGTCCTCATAGTAGCCGAGCATGACAGAGTCGCCGCGGCATATTATCTCGCCTATGCCGTTGTCGTCCATGTCCACGATCCTTACCTCGGTCCCCTGCATGGGGAAGCCGACCGAGTCGGGCTTGCTGCAGCGATCCCTGTTTACGGCTATTATCGGGGAATTTTCGGTCATCCCATAGCCCTGTATCATGTTGAGCCCCATCGCGTTGAAGTCCTCGACGACCTTGGGGTCTACGGGCGCGCCGCCGACGATCATCAGCTCCATCTTCCCGCCGAGAACCTGGTGGACCTCGCGGAACAGCCATTTGGACAGCCCCGCGCCCCGCCCGTGAAGCCGCTTCGAGAGGGCGAGCGCCAGCCGCATCCGCCCCGCCTTGCCCTTGCTCTCCGCGTTCCTCCAGACCTTTCTGTGCATGTTCTCGAACAGCAGCGGCACCCCAAGCATCACCGAGACCTCGGCCTCCACGATGTTCTTCAGTATGTGCTTCAGCCCCTCGCATATGGCGACGCGGCCGCCCTGGAACATGGCGACAAGGATATGGCAGCTCATCTCGTAGGCATGGTGCATGGGAAGCACGGAAAGGCCCGTCTGGCCCTCCCTGACCCTGACGTACTTGGACATGTTGTGTATGTTCGAGGCGATGTTCCTGTGCGAAAGCATGACGCCCTTGGGGGGGCCGGTCGTCCCCGAGGTGAAAAGCAGCGCGCACGCCGCGTTCGGGTCTATGGGTATGTCGAGATAGGCGCGGCGGCCCTTGCCCAGCAGCTGCCTGCCCATAGCGATCAGCGCCGGCAGCGATCTCAGCCCGTCGCCTTCCTCGGCGGCCTCCATGCTTATCAGGAAATCTATGCCCAGGCCCTCCGAGGCCTCGGCCGCCTTTTTCGCGCATTTGCCGGAATGTATCACGGCGCTCACGCCCGCCCTCGCGAGAAAGCCCCTTATCTCGTCGGCCATGAGCTCCCTGTCTATGGGCACGATGACGCCCGCGCCGTTGGCGACCGCGAGATACGATATAACCCACTCGTA
Organism: Eubacteriales Family XIII. Incertae Sedis bacterium; assembly: GCA_031270275.1. Taxonomy (GTDB): domain Bacteria; phylum Bacillota; class Clostridia; order Peptostreptococcales; family Anaerovoracaceae; genus JAISXZ01. The sequence goes on from JAISXZ010000131.1 coordinate 22,847, forward strand.
GCGGTTTTCGCCTATGACGGCGACCTTCTTGCCGATCAGCCCCAGCTCGGACAGGGCCGTGCCCAGGCTGTCGATGTCGTCCTTCATCTCGAAGTAGCGGATCGGCCTGTAGGCCGCTCCAGGCGCGTCCTTGACGAGAAAAGCGTCGTTCCCTGCGTAGAGCGCGACGCTGGAGCACACCAGGTCCTTAAGGTCGGCAAGCTCCCTGGATTCATAGATCGCGTCCCTGTATTTTGCGTTGTTCAACTGGAATGCCTCTCCACCCTAGGGGTCGCCAAACGCGGCCGGCGCCATGCCGGCGCCTTGCGCCGCCCGATCACAATTATACATAAATATGCCTGCCAATTCAATAGCATATTATTTTCTTAGGCCCAATATGTCGCCAAAATGTTGCTGCGGCGTTCAAAAGGCAGGGGGGCCTCCGCGAAACGCGAAGGCCCCCCTGCCTAGGAGGTACTGTCTATGCGGGACCCGCAGGCGGCGCGGCCTTGGCCTCACCGCCCTTCGGATCCCATGATGAAGGTGGAGTGTATGGGATGCATGCTGTGTTCGGCGGCCGCGCCGCCCCGGCCGCTATTCCTCGAACAGGGCCGTCGAAAGGTAGCGCTCGCCGGTATCCGGCAGTATGGCCACTATGTTCTTGCCCGCGAATTCCGGCCTCTTGGCTATCTCCGTGGCGGCCCACACGGCGGCGCCCGACGATATGCCCACGAGAAGCCCCTCCGCCTTGGCGATATCCTTGCCTGTCTGGAAGGCGTCCTCGTTCTTTACGGTGACAATCTCGTCGTATATGCCCGTGTCCAGGGTGTCGGGGATGAAGCCGGCGCCTATGCCCTGTATCTTGTGCGGGCCCGCCTTGCCCTCCGAAAGCACGGGGGAGTCGAAGGGCTCGACCGCGATGATCTTTATGCCGGGGTTTTTGGATTTCAGGTACTCGCCCGCGCCCGTTATGGTGCCGCCCGTCCCTATGCCGGACACGAACACGTCCACCTTGCCGCCGGCTTCCTCCCAGATCTCGGGGCCCGTGGTCTCCTTGTGTATGCGCGGGTTGGCTGGGTTGACGAACTGGCCGGGTATGAAGGAGCCTGGGGTTTCGGCGGCTATCTCGTCGGCTTTAGCGATGGCGCCCTTCATGCCCTTGGCGCCCTCCGTCAGCACGAGCTCGGCGCCGTAGGCCTTGAGCAGCTTGCGCCGCTCTATGCTCATCGTCTCCGGCATGGTCAGTATGATCCTGTAGCCCCTCGCGGCAGCCACGGCCGCAAGGCCGATGCCCGTGTTCCCGCTCGTGGGCTCTATGATGACCGAACCCGCCGAAAGCTTGCCGCTCTGCTCCGCCTCGTCTATCATGGCCTTTGCGATGCGGTCCTTGACGCTTCCGGCCGGGTTGTAGTATTCGAGCTTGGCTATGATGTTCGCCGAGAGCCCCTTCGCCTTCGCGTAGCCGTCAAGCTGCAGCAGGGGCGTTTTCCCGATCAGATCCGTAAGGCTTTTTGCTATGCCTGGCATTTGAGACCTCCTTTTCCTTCGCCCCCGCACGACGGCGGGGCCGCCTCCGACTTGCCCGTCCGGCCTTGCCCTGGGCGGCGCCTGGGCCCGCCCTTTCCCTGTTTTACATATATGTTTTATATGATATGTTCATTCTACCTTATCCGTTTTGGCTTGTCAATAGGAAAAATCAAATTTTTTTAAATTTTTGTGCGCTCAGTTACTACTCACTCGCCACGCCATTTTTGCCCATCTCGGAACCTGGCTGCGATTATTGGCTTCCTCACGTACCAGGCAGTACGCTCCGGGAGCCAAAATCGCCCCCAGAACCCGATCTGAACAAAACTGACG
>JAISXZ010000159.1 GCA_031270275.1 Eubacteriales Family XIII. Incertae Sedis bacterium
CCGCAAAAGGCGCGGTTATTATACGGATTGAAGTGCCGTGCGATTTTTTCGCCTTCGGCGAAAACGCACATGGCGGATATCATAAATACTGCGCTTCGCTCCGCATTTATGATATAATAACCGCAAAAGGCGCGGTTATTATACGGATTGAAGTGCCGTGCGATTTTTTCGCCTTCGGCGAAAACGCACATGGCGGATATCATAAATACTGCGCTTCGCTCCGCATTTATGATATACTGGACGGACGTGGGGGGCATGGAACCGCAGCTCACCCGCTCGCCCTTCACGCGCAACGCGCATGTGGGCGTCTACAGGAACGGGGGCGAGGGCTTCGCAAACTACTACGGAAACGCCGCGGACATGGTCGTCGGCCCGGCGCAGCAGCTTGTCGTCAATATTAAGAAAGCCGGAAAGTTTTAGCAACAGGAGGGTTGCATTATGCCAGAGCAAAACCACGGGGAATACATAGCGGGCCTTGTCGCCAAGGGCCGCGCGGCCCAGGCGGTCGCGGACAGGTACAGCCAGCGGAGGGTGGACGAGCTCACGGAGGCCGTGGCCTACGCGCTCACGATACCGGATGTCGCGCTGAGATTCGGGGAGATGCTGGTCGAGGAATCGGGCATGGGCGTCGCCGCCCACAAGCAGGCCAAGATGTTCAGCAAGATCAAGGGCGCCTACGCGCAGATGAAGGGCATGCCCTCCGTCGGCCTATGCGCGACCGACGAAAAGATGGGCATGGAAACGTATGCGCGGCCCATGGGCGTCGTAGGCGCCATAGCGCCGGTCACGAACGGCGAGGCGACGCCCGTGGTCAAGGCCCTGATGGCGCTCAAGACCAGGAACGCCATCATCATAGCGCCGCATCCGAAGGCCAAGAACACGAACTGGGCCGTCACGGACGAGATACGCGGCGTGCTTGGGAAGTACGGGGCGCCCGAGGATCTTGTCCAGGCCGTAGACCCCGGACACGTGTCGATAGAGTGCTCCCAGAGCCTCATGGCGCAGGCCGACTTCGTGATCGCCACTGGCGGCACGCCCATGGTCAGGCAGGCGTATTCCTCCGGCAGCCCGACCATAGGCGTAGGCACGGGCAATGTCGTCTGCATAGTGGACGGCAGCACGGACCTCGACGCCGTGGCCGACATGCTCGCGCGCTCGAAGTCCTTCGACAACGCCACATCCTGTTCGACGGAGAACAACGTCATAGTCCTTGAAAGCGCCTACGACAGCTTCGTGGAGGCCGTCGGGAGGCATGGAGGCTGCCTGATAAAGGACGGCAGCCCCGAAAAGGAGAGGCTCGTAAGGGCCATATGGCCCGAAACCCCCAAAAACCACGACCTGAACAGGCAGATAGTCGCGCAGTCGGCCGAAAGGATAGCTGAGATAGCCGGCATAGACGTGCCGGCGGGCACCTCGATCATCCTTGTGGAGGAAAACGGCGGCTATGGGAACGACTATCCGCTGACGGGCGAGAAGCTTTCGCCGGTGGCCGCTCTCAGGAGGGCCCGCGACTTCGAGGACGCCGTCGGCCAGACCCTGAGCATACTCGAGTATCAGGGCAAGGGGCACAGCATTGGCATACATACCTCCGACGACGCCAAGGTCACATACCTGGGCGAGAGGATCCCCGTGTGCAAGGTCTGCGTGAACCTGCCCCAGAGCCTGTCCAATTCGGGCTCGTGGAACTGCGGCTTCCCGATGTCGATGACGCTGGGCTGCGGCACCTGGGGACACAACAGCATATCGTGGAACGCGACCTGGAAGGACCTGCTGAACTTCACCTATGTGGCACGTCCCATTCCCTCGTGGCAGCCGGCCGACGAGGAGCTTTTCAGCGATGAGGTAAGAAAGGCGTTCGGATAGACATGTCAAAAATAAGCGAGATGAGCAAAAAGTACAACCTTCACTCCTGGAGCGCGCAGGGCGGGCTGAACCCCATGACCGTTTCCAGGGCCGAAGGCGTATATTTCTGGGATGACGAGGGCAACAGGTACTACGACATGTCGTCGCAGCTTGTGAACTCCAATCTCGGGCACGGAAACAGGGCCATAATAGAGGCGATAAAGGCCCAGGCCGAAAAGCTGGCCTTCATAGGCCCCGGCTACGCCGTGGACGTGCGCTCCGAGGCCGCCCGGCGGCTCGTGGAATTCGCGGGGCCGGCCTTCGAGGGCGGCAAGGTCTTCTTCACCAACGCCGGCGCGGAGGCCAACGAGAACGCGATCAAGATGGCCAAGGCCTTCACAGGCAGATGGAAGGTCTTTTCGATGTACAGATCCTACCACGGGGCGACCTTCGGCGCCTCGTCCCTCTGCGGCGAGCCGCGCAGATGGATAGCCGAGCCCGGCGTCCCCGGCTTCGTGCATTTCGACGGGCCATACGCCTACAGGGCCCCCAAGGCCTGCGGCTTCGCGTCGGAGGACGACATAAGCTGCTTCTATCTGGAGCTTCTGGAGAACCAGATAAGGTACGAGGACCCGGGCGCGATAGCGGCGGTCTTTGTCGAGACGGTTGTCGGCTCGAACGGCGTGCTGATCCCGCCCAAGGGCTATCTCAGGGGCGTGCAGGAGATATGCGGCCGCCACGGCATAATGCTCGTCTGCGACGAGGTCATGACGGGCTTCTACAGGACGGGCAGCAGATTCGCCTTCATGCAGTTCGACGTCAGGCCGGACATCATAAGCTTCGCCAAGGGCTCGACCTGCGGCTACGTGCCGCTCGGCGGGGCCATAGCCCGGAAGGAGATAGCGGACTTCTTCGACGACAGGAAGATGCTCTGCGGGCTCACCTACAGCGCGCACCCCATAGGCTGCGCCGCCGCGCTCGCCGCCATGGACGAGTACGACAGGCTGGGCGTGGAGGAGAACGTAAGGCGGCAGGGCGCCTTGCTGGGCGAGCTGCTGGACGGCCTTGAAGGAAGGCACGCCTGCCTAGGGGAGGCGCGGCATATCGGCCTGTTCGCCATGCTGGAGCTCGTGAGGGACAAGGCAAGCCGCGAACCGATAGTCCCGTTCAACTCCGATCCCGGCGGGCTTATGCCCCGGATAATGGGCATGCTTAAATCCGAGGGCTTCGCGAGCTATTCGCACGAGAACATGATAATAGTGGCGCCGCCGCTGACGATAGGCGCCGAGGAGCTGAAGGCCGCTATCGACATACTCGACAGGACGCTGGGCTCCGTCGACGCGATGCTGGCGTAGACGCCCCGCATGGCCCGGATGACCCGCGAAGATGGCCATTCAGCAGGATGTGGCTGAATGGCCATCTTTGCGAGATGGCCTGTTTTGGGCCGCTATTTATTCCCGCAGGGAATGGCCCCCATCTTCACAATATATTTCCCTTTTGAAACCCCATCAAATATAATGGTGCCATAGCGGGACCGACACTTTTTCATCTGTCGATCAAAGGCTGGTGTGGTGTCCCATTCATCTTTCGGCATCTGTTTTCTACCTTTATGCGAGGAGGCTGATTCCCATGTCAAAAAGAATGCTGGCCTGCGTTTTTGCCCTTGCCCTAGGATTCGCGCTCGCGGGCTGTACGAACGGCGGATCCCAGGGCGCCGGGGAAGGCCCGTCCGGCAATGCCGCAGACGGCGCGGCGGCGGTTTCCACGCCGGACAGGCACGAATGGAACATCGGCACCATATACGTCGATCCGGCCGCCACGGAGGCGTATACCAACGGCCTGTTCCTGGACGTCTTTGCCGATCTTGTGGAGGAACGGACCGAGGGGCAGATAGCCGTTAATAGCTACTTCGCCTCGGTAATGGGCGGATCGACGGAGATGTTCGACCAGGTGCGCAGGGGCGAGCTGACCGGCTTTTTCGGCCAGCCCATGTCGAGCGCGGATCCCAGGTTCGGCGCCTTCAGCGTTCCCTACACCTTTGAAAGCCTTGAACAGGTCAAGGAGCTGATCGCGGGCCCCGACGCCCCGCTGTTCAGGCTGGCCCAGGGCTGGATGGAGGAAAACAACGCCGTGCTCGTCTGCTCCGGCCTTGCGGTCTTTCGCGGGTTCTTCTTCGAGGCGGCCGCGCTCATCGGCGAGGGCTTCGGCGAGGTGGGCAATCACTATTCCGATGTTGACTGACAGTGCGTACCGTCCTGTCAAGGGGGTGTTAAATATTTTTGTTTTGCCACTTGTACTATTCGTCCAAAAGATGTATGATAAGCATAACCGCATTGGTACTGGGAAAAAGGAGTATGCTATGGGATTGGAATCCGAATTGATGACCGCAATCGAAGCCGCGCAAAAATGGGGCATAACGCCGCGTCGCGTTCAGGTTCTCTGCGACAAAGGGCAGGTGGCGGGCGCGGTTAGGATGGGCAGAACGTGGATTATGCCCAAAAACGAGCCTAAACCGCTCGACGGGCGGACAAAGGCGGCAAAACAGCTTAAAG
>JAISXZ010000038.1 GCA_031270275.1 Eubacteriales Family XIII. Incertae Sedis bacterium
ACTCACCCGCCACGCCATTTTTGCCCATCTCGGAACCTGGTTGCGATTATTGTCTTCCTCACGTACCAGGCAGTACGCTCCGGGAGCCAAAATCGCCCCCAGAACCCGATCTGGACAAAGACTGCCGCGGCGTGTGAGTAGTTTCGATTTAAGTAGGTGAGTAGTAACCGGATCCCGGCAGACCCGGCCCGAATATCTCGCCGAATACGTCCTCGACGCAGCCACCGAAGGCGGCCGCGCCCGCGCGGGGCCCGGCCGCGCGGAATATTATCCCGTTTTCCGCATCGCCCCGCGCGGTCGCGGCCAGCGCCTCCGCCAGGCAGAAGGGTATGTCCCTGCCCGGACAGGCGTCCAGGCAGCCTATGCAGCGCGCCGGCTGCGCCCCCCCGGCCAGTATGCGCCTCGCGAGCCCGTTCATGAGGATCCTGACCGGCATGCCGAGCGGGCTTTTCGCTATCATGGTGTCCGCCGCGCCCGCATCCATGTATTTCTCGCGGATCGCGGGGGGCGCGCCGCATTCGCGCACGGAGGCGAAGCGGTCCTCGAGCTGTATGCCGTCCGCGCCGCAGGAGACCGCCTTTTCCACCTCCTCGCGCCCCATCGGGCCGTTGGCGACGATGAGGGGGCAGCCGGGCAGATCGTCAAGCTCGCGCTTCATCTCGAGCAGGGTCCTGTAGAACCGGCCTTCCGCGTCGCCGAGCTGTTCCTCCTTGAAGCCCAGAAGCCCGCTTTTGCCCGGCCCCTCGAATATGACGGCGTCCGGCGCGCGATCGTACTTCTTCGCCCAGCTGCGCCGCAGTATGCCTATGGCCCTGACGGAGGACACCACCGGCACGAGGCTTACGCCCGCGTCCCCGACTATGCCCGGAAGCGATCGGGGTATGCCCGCGCCGGAGATCACCATCTGCGCGCCCGCCTCCACGGCCGCGCGCACGATCGCGTCGTAGCCCGACGACGCGTGGAGCACGCTGATCGCCACGGCGCCCGCCCTCGCCGCCCCGCCGCCCGCCATCTCCCGCGCCGCGCGGAGCCCGCGCCTCATGGCCCTGATGTTGGCCTCGGGCGCGTTCTCGGCATAGTCGGCCTCCGCGAATCCCGGCTGCGACGACGTCATCACCCCTACGCCGCCGCAGCGTGCCACGGCCGAGGCCAGCTCGGGCGAGGAAAAGGCCGCGCCCATGTCCCCTTGGAACAGGGGCCTCTCTATCTCAATGCAGCCCACGCGTATGGGCTTCAGCACAAGGTCGGGCCCGCGCCTAAGCGGGCGCAGGGCCTGCATCCTGAAGTGCTCGTCCAGGCTTTCGAGCACGCGGAAAGTGAGCGCGCGCTGCGCGCCGTCCATGGACTCCAGGACCCTTTCGGCGGCGCGCACGTGGAAATCCATGTAGCCGCGCACGGCCTCCATCCCGGAGGGCGTAAGCGAGAGCCTGACGACGCGCCTGTCCTCCGGCACGCGGAAGCGGCTGACATAGGATCGCTTGGCCAGCCTGTTCATCGCCGAGCTCAGCGCGCCCACGCTGATCTTCAGCTCCGCCGCCACCTGGCTCATGGTCTTGGCCGCGCCCGTGCCGACGGCCGCCAGCACGCGCGCCTCCCCTCTGGTTATGTCCAGCGGGGCGGCGTCGCGCAGGGCCGCTTCCTCGGCTTCCTGGAAGCTGCGGAACAGCCTGGATAGGGCCTCGTCCAGCCGTCCCGCCCCGCTCATTGCCTGTCACCCAGGGCGAACATTATTTCGCAGCGGCAGGCTATCCTGCTGCCGAGCCAGGCCGTAGCCGTCCCTGTCCCCGCCCTGCTCCTGACCCTGTCAAGCGTAACCTCGAGCCTGATCGTGTCGCCAGGCCTCACCTTCTCGCGGAACTTCGCTTCGCGTATGCCGCCGAAATAGGCCAGCCTGCCGCGGTTTTCCTCCATCGACAGTATGCCCACCGCCCCCGCCTGGGCGAGGGCCTCGACTATCAGCACGCCGGGCATCACCTTTTCCTGCGGGAAATGCCCTTGGAAATAGTACTCCTCCTCCCTGACGCGCTTGAGGGCGACGACGCGCCTGCCGACATCCATCTCGATCACCTCGTCTATCAGAAGGAAGGGGTCGCGATGCGGGATGATCTCCATTATCTGGTTCCTGTCAAGCAGGGGCCTACTCATATTTTTTGAACACCAGGGTGGCGTTGTGCCCGCCGAAGCCGAAGGAATTTGACATCACGTAGCCCAGCGCGGCCTCCCTGGCCCTGTCCGGCACATAGTCCAGGTCGAGCTCGTCGTCGGGGACCCTGATGTTTATCGTAGGCGGTATCACGCCGTCGCCCATGGCCTTCAGGCAGATGACGGCCTCGAGGGCGCCCGCCGCGCCCAGCATGTGGCCGGTCATGCTCTTGGTCGAGCTTATGGGCGTCCTGTACGCGGCGTCGCCGAAGACGGTCTTTATCGCCTGGGTCTCGTAGAGGTCGTTGTAGGGCGTGCCGGTGCCATGGGCGTTTATGTAGGATATGTCGGAGGGGGCCAGCCCCGCCGAATCCAGGGCCATGCGCATGGCCTTGGCCGCGCCCGCGCCCCCCGGCGCCGGCTGGGTGATGTGGAAGGCGTCGCAGGTCGTGCCGTAGCCCACGACCTCGCCGTATATCCTTGCCCCCCTGGCCTCGGCCCGCCCGAGATCCTCCATTATGACCATGGCCGCGCCCTCCCCCATGACGAAGCCGTCGCGCTCCCTGTCGAAGGGCGTGGAGCATCTGTCGGGATCCGTGCGCACGGACATGGCCGTCATGTTCGCGAAGCCAGCGAAGCAGGTCGTGGCGAAAGGCGCCTCCGCCGCGCCCGCTATCGCCGCGTCGACGTAGCCGTGCCGTATGGCCCGCCATGCCTCGCCTATCGCGTTTGTTCCGCAGGAGCAGGCCGTGACTATGTGCATCGCCGAGCCCTGCGCGTTGAACACGATGGCGATGTTCCCCGCCAGCATGTTGCCTATTATCATGGGGACGAGGACGGGGGAGACGCGCCCAAGGCCCCTTTCCTCCCCCTTCCGAAACTCGTTTTCGAGCGTCCGTATGCCGCCTATGCCGCTGCCCGAGTAGACCGCGAGGCGGTCGGGGTCGATGTTCCCGCCGCTTTCCAGCCCGCTCATGCGCAGGGCCTCGCCTGCGGCAGTCACGCCGTACTGCGTGAAGGGGTCCATGCGGCGCCCCTCCTTCCTGTCATGGTACTCAAAGCCCTTGAGCTCCGCGCCCATGGTCACGTTCAGATCCGAAAGATCCAGCTTCGTGATCCTCCCTATGCCGTTTTTCCCCGAGCGTATGCCCGCCCAGGTGTCATCAAGGCTGTTCCCAAGCGGGCTTACGGCGCCCATGCCGGTTATGACGACTCGTCTTTCCATTTTTCGCTCCTTTTTCGTGAATACCCCCGCGCTGCGTCGCTGCCCGTCTGTTCTGATCGGGACCGCTCAGGCAGCAATCCTACGCCGTCATGCCCCCGTCCACGCCCAGGACCTGGCCCGTTATATAGCCCGCGTCCTCCGAGGCCAGGAAGGCCACGGCCTTCGCCACGTCCTCCGGGCTTCCGGCCCGTCTCAGGCTGACGGCCCCCAGCATCGCGGCCTTCTGGCCCTCGGTCAGCGCCTCTGTCATGTCCGTCGCTATATAGCCCGGCGCGACGGCGTTGACCGTTATGCCGCGCGAGCCCAGCTCCTTGGCCGCCGAGAGCGTCAGGCCGATCATGCCCGCCTTTGACGAGGCGTAGTTGGCCTGCCCCGGATTGCCGCGCACGCCGGCCAGCGATGATATGTTGACGATCCTGCCCCATCGCTGCCTGGTCATCATCGGCGCGACGGCCTTCAGCATGTAGAAGGCCCCGCTGAGGTTGGTCCTAATCACCCTGTCGAAGTCGTCGGCGTCCATCCGCAGCAGAAGCCTGTCGCTGGTGATGCCCGCGTTGTTGACCAGTATGTCCGCCCCCCCGTAGCGCTCCTTCGCGAGGGCCGCAGCCTCTGCGGCGTGCAGGGGATCCGCCGCGTCGCCGCGCAGAAGCTCCGCCTCCGCGCCTATTTCCGCAAGCAGCCTCAGCGTCTCCTGGGCCGCGTCCTCGTTGCCGCGATAGGTCAGGATCAGCCTCGCGCCCCTGCCCGCAAGCTCCAGCGCTATCGCCCTGCCTATGCCCCTCGTGCCGCCCGTCACGACGGCCGTCCTGCCTGTCAGCATCCGCCCAGCCCCCTTATTTCCGCGAGGGCCGCCCCAAGGCTCTCCGCGTCCTCGACGTTCAGCGCCGCCGCGCCCGGCAGGGTCTTCCCGACGAATCCCGAGAGCGTCTTTCCCGGCCCGAGCTCTATGAAAAGCCCGATGCCGTCGCCGGACATGCGCTCCAGGGTCTCCTGCCAGCGGACGGGATTCATGGACTGGAGCGTCAGCCGGCCGCGCAGCCACTCGGCGGCCCCGACGCCGGCCGGCCGGCCCTCCATGATGTCCCTGCCGGTCAGATTGGCGTACACGGGCGTCTTCGGCTCGGCAAGGTCAAGCGCCTCCAGCGCGAGGGCCAGCTTTTCGGAGGCGGGCTTCATCATGCTGCTGTGGAAGGCCGCGCTCACGCTCAGGGGCACGAACTTCAGGCCCTCCGTCCCCCTCGCCCTTTTCCGTAGCCTGTCGAGCGCCGCCAAGTCCCCGGCCACCGTCGTCTGCAGGGGCGAATTGAAGTTGGTCGCCTCCAGCACATCCCCTTCCCGCACGGCGTCGATGCAGTCGGCTATGGCCTGCCTTTCGCCGTAAAGGGCCGCCATGCCGCCGCGCTGCCCGCCGTCCTCGCCGCGCCCCGCCTCCGCCATGTACTCGCCCCTCTTTCTTATTATGTCCAGGGCCTCGCCAAGGCCCCTTATGCAGCCGGCCGCAGTCAGCGCGGCGTACTCGCCGAGGCTGAACCCCGCGAGCCCCGCGATCTCGATCCCCCCGCCGTCCGACCCGCCGTCCCCGAGCGCCTCAATCAGGGCGGCGTGGGCCGCCATGGCCACCGCAAACACCGTCGGCTGTGTCACGTGGGTCTGCCGCAGATCCTCCTTGCTTCCCTCGAAGCACCATCCCTTTATGTCCGGCCCCGCCGCGTCAAAGACCTCCCTTGCCGCAGGCGACAGATCATAAAGGCTTTTGCCCATCCCTGGGTACTGCGCGCCCTGCCCCGCAAACAGCAATCCTGCTTTCATATACTTCCCATGCCTCCCTGAACATCTCCTCGATGATCTCGCCGGCCTTCTGCTCCTTTTTGACAAGCCCCGCAATCTGGCCGGACATGACCGAGCCGCGCTCCACGTCGCCGTCCTTCACGGCGGCCCGCAGCGTCCCAGCCATCCTGAGCTCAAACTCGCCGGGGTCTATGATGCCCTTGGCCTCGAGCGACAGCATCTCCCTGGTCATCAGGTTTTTGAGGACGCGCACCGGATGGCCCGTGCTTCTCCCCGTCGCCACGGTGTCGGTGTCCTTGGCCTTCAGCACCATCGCCTTGTAGGGCGCCGAGGCCGTGCATTCCTCGGCCACGAGGAAACGCGTGCCCACCTGCACGCCGCGCGCGCCGAGCATGAAGGCCGCCGCCACGCCCCGGCCGTCGCCTATGCCGCCGGCCGCTATCACGGGTATCCTGACCGCGTCGGCCACCTGCGGGACCAGCGCCATGGTCGTGCTTTCGCCTATGTGGCCGCCCGCCTCGTAGCCCTCGGCTATCACGGCGTCGGCGCCGTTCCTCTCAAGGCGCAGCGCGTAGGCCACGGAGGCCACCACGGGTATGACCTTGATGCCGGCGGCCTTCAGGGCGCCCATGTACTTTCCGGGGTTCCCGGCCCCCGTCGTCACCACGGCGACCCTCTCCTCGCGCAGCATTTCCATCAGGGCGTCCACATGCGGGCTCATAAGCATGACGTTGACGCCGAAGGGCCTGTCCGTCCGCGACCTGGCTGCCCGTATCTCGGCGCGCACGGTCTCGGCGTCCGCGTTCCCTGCGGCGATCAGGCCCAAGCCCCCGCCGTTCGAGACCGCCGACGCGAGGCTGCTGTCGGCGATCCACGCCATGCCGCCCTGGATTATGGGATAGCGCGTCCCAAGCAGCCCGCTTATGTCTTCGGATCTTTCTGCCATTGGTGCCTCCGCTGCGCCTCTGCCGGCGCCGTAAACAAGCGATTCCCGATTTTTGCAACAAATAGTTTTGCTATAAAACTATTTTATAACATTATAAATTGCCGGGGATGGCTTGTCAAGGGGCGCTGCGGATTTATAGGGGCTTAAATTTGCGAATTGTTTTCGCCCTGCGTCCAGGCCGCTGCAGGCGCGCAATCTGCGTCCTGCGGGCTGCGGATGGCGAAAACGCACGCCGAAGACACGAGCCCGACGAAAAAGACCGATGGAAAAAAGGCCGGGCATAACGCAAAATAAAGGATTTTGATATTGAAATCCCCCCGCCCGCGGCGTATAATGACCGTATCGGGACAAGGCGGTGAACAATATGGAGACAGACATGACGGACATCGGCGCCCTCGACGGGCTTGACCTGCTGCCCCCGTCGGAGGACGGCGTGTTCAAGAGCCTGCTGACGCGGCCGGAGGCCGGGCCCGTGCTGCGGGACGTGCTGGGCAGCTTCCTGGAGCTTCCGGTGATCGACGCGGAGGTGCGCAACGTCGAGACGCCGATATACGACGTCGGCGAGAAGCGGCAGAGGTTCGACATAAACTGCAGGCTCGACGGGAACAGGCAGGCGGAGGTCGAGATGCAGACCGAGGCCATGGACGGCG
>JAISXZ010000041.1 GCA_031270275.1 Eubacteriales Family XIII. Incertae Sedis bacterium
ACTCACCCGCCACGCCATTTTTGCCCATCTCGGAACCTGGCTGCGATTATTGGCTTCCTCACGTACCAGGCAGTACGCTCCGGGAGCCAAAATCGCCCCCAGAACCCGATCTGAACAAAGACTGCCGCGGCAGGTGAGTAGTTTCGATTTAAGTAGGTGAGTAGTAACCCGTATGCCGCCACTCGGCGCCCACGCCATCCCCGCCCGGCCGCCTGAACGATCAGCGCCGGCGCTCATCCCCCCGCAGCCGCGCAAGCACGGAAAGGAAGCACTCGGGCGGCGGGCTCGAAAACTCGATGTAGCTGCCCGTCGCCGGATGCCTGAACCCAAGGACGCCGGCGTGCAGCATCTGGCCCCGAAGCCCGAAGGCGTTCTTCTTCGGCCCGTACAGCGGATCCCCCAGCAGGGGATGCTTTATATGCGCCATGTGCACCCTTATCTGATGCGTTCTCCCCGTCTCCAGGCTCAGGGACAGGCGGGTGAAATCCCCGAAGCGCTCCACCACGCGGTAGTGGGTCACCGCCGCGCGCCCGGCCTTCAGCGCGGCATGGCGCAGACGGTTCCCTGGGTCGCGGCCTATCGGCGCGTCGACCGTCCCCTCGTCCTCGGCGAAATTGCTGTAGACTATGGCCTCGTAGCGGCGCGTCACCTCATGCGCGGCCAGAGCGGCCGAAAGGGACCTATGGGCGGCGTCGCTCTTGGCCACGACCAGCAGGCCGCTGGTGTCCTTGTCGATCCTGTGCACTATGCCGGGGCGCATCACGCCGTTTATCGACGAAAGCCTGTCGCCGCAATGGAACAGCACGGCGTTGACCAGGGTGCCGGATGCGCTGCCCGGCGCGGGGTGGACGACCATGCCCCTGTCCTTGTCCACCACCAGTATGTCGTCGTCCTCGAAGACTATCCTCAGCGGCAGATCCTCGGCCTCCACGAGGGCTGGCACGGGCGGCGGTATATTCGCCTCGACCGTCTCCCCCTCCCTCACGGGGCGGCTTTTCAGGGCTGCTGCGGCGCCGTCCACCGTGACCGCCCCCGACTCTATCAGGCTTTGGACATAGCCGCGCGAGGCGCCCGCCATGCATTCCGCAAGGAAGGCGTCGATGCGCCTGCCCTCCGATTCCGCCCCGACGCGGCAGGAAAAGCGGCCCTGCCCGCCGCCGTCAGCCGGCCGGCCCATCCGCGGCCCCCTTCCCCGCCCTCGCGGCCCTGCGCTCCGACAGGGCAAAATGCAGGATTATGAGCCCGCAGCCCGTGCACACGGCGATATCGGCGGCGTTGAACACCGGAAACGACCCGAAGCCCAGGAAATCGACCACGTAGCCCAAGCGCAGCCTATCGACGAGGTTGCCGATGCCGCCGCCCGCCACCAGTGAAACGCCCGCCAGGACCATCGCGCTTTCCTTCCTTCCGCGCAGGAAGATATAGGCGAGCATGGCGGCGAGGAGCAGCATGACGAACGAGGAAAGCAGTCCGGGCCTGTCCCGCAGTATGTTGAAGGCCGCGCCGGTGTTGCGCACATAGGTTATGTCAAAGAATCCCGGTATGACGGGTATGTCGCCGGGGGAGCGGCCCCCTGGGGCCAGCCACGCGCTTACCAGCAGCTTCGTCGCCTGGTCGGCCGCCACGACGGCCGGGATCGCCAGATAGCACGCGAGGGCGCGGGGCCCGCCCACGCCCTCCGCCGGGCGCAGGAGCCCGGCAAGCCAGCCGCCCGTCCCCGCGCCCCGCTCCGCGCCCCGCCTTGCCGCGAACGCGAATACGGCGACGAGCGCGATGACGGAAAGGGGAAACACAAGATAGTACATGCCTATGCGCCGTCCGCGCCGCGCAGATTCGTCAGGGTCTTGGAACTGGCCTTCTGGCCGCCGTCCGCAAACGCCGCAGAACCCCCCTCCGCGCGGACGGCCCGCGGCCCGTGCGCGGGTTTCCCGTCGTCGGCGCGCGCCATGTCCTCCAGGCCGCCGTCCTCAAAAAGCTCCGCGCTCAGCGTGTCGAAGCGCTCCAGCTCCGTCTCTATGAGGGCCTTGTACCTGTTCTTGAACATGTTCAGCCGGTTTCTCAGGCCCAGGGCCTCCTCCGTAAGCCGTTCGACCGACTCGCGGGCCTCGCGCTGTATCCGCTCCGCCTCCGACTCGGCGTTCTTCAGCAGTATCTCGGCCCGCCTCTCGGCGCTGGCCGATATCTCGCCCATAAGGGCCTTGGCCGCCTCCAGCGTCTCCAGCACGGCGTTTTCCGAGCCCCTGTAGCGTTCAAGCTCGGCGCCAAGCGCATCGACGCTTTCGTTGAGGCTCCTGTTGTCGGCGATCAGCCTCTCGAAATCAAGCGCGACGAGCGAGAGGAAGCTCTCCACGCCTTCCTCATCGTAGCCCCTGAAAGCCCTGTCGAAATCCTTGTCCTGTATTTCCAGCGGTGTAAGCATCTATTACCTCACGTTGGGTTACTACTCACCCGCCACGCCATTTTTGCCCATCTCGGAACCTGGCTGCGATTATTGGCTTCCTCACGTACCAAGCAGTACGCTCCGGGAGCCAAAATCGCCCCCAGAACCCGATCT
>JAISXZ010000080.1 GCA_031270275.1 Eubacteriales Family XIII. Incertae Sedis bacterium
GGGGGTGGCGGTTTGGGGGGGGGCCCCGCTGGGGGGGGCGGGCTCGGTTGTTCGCCCCCAACGCCCGCTTCATCGCCGCCCCGCCCCGCCGGCCCTTTCGGACTGAATGTCCCGCAGGCTCCATTTTGGCGGGGGTTTGGGTAGGGCGGGGCTTTGGGTAGGGCGGGCTTTGGGTAGGGCGGGACTTGTGCGGGCGCTCCGCTATAAGAGTGGTGGTGTTTACTTGGAGACGAAGGTCATAGCCTGCAACATGATTAAGGACGAGCTGCTTGCCGCTATGGGGCGGGCAGGGGCCGAACATGAAATCCTATGGATAGACGAGGCCCTGCACGCCCGCCCGGAAAAGCTGCGCGCCGCCATTCAGGAGGTTTTGGACGGGATACGGGGCTGCGGGCGCGTCCTGTTGGCCTTCGGGCACTGCGGGGGCATGGCGGAAGGGCTTTCCGCTGGCGATTTCGAGCTTGTGATGCCCGATGTGGACGACTGCATCTCCCTCATGCTCTATCCGCACAGCGAGGGGAAGGAGCCGGGCGTGTACTACCTGACCGGGGGCTGGCTGCGCTCCGGGACGAACTGCTGGTGCGACTACGGCCGCATGGCGGCGCGCTACGGGGAGACGAAGGCAAAGAGGATCGTTGACCGCATGATGGACAGCTACCATGCCATGGCGTTTTTGGAAAACGGCGTCGAAAGCGGGCCGGAGTGCCGCGACAGGGGCCGCGAGCTGGCCGAATGGCTCAATCTGGAATACTGCGAGCGGGCCGGCTCCGTGGACTGGCTGGAGAGGCTTGTCACGGGCCCCTGGGACGGACGTTTCCTGCGGGCTGGGCCATACGGGACGCTGCACATGCCCTACGGCTGACCGATAAGGTCACTACCCGGCGCCCACGCCATTTTTGCCCTTTAAACCCATCGACCAAGGAGGTGTATGTTATGTCAGAGAAGAAGCAGGCCATACTGAAGGGGCTCTCCGACTCCGTGCTCAATATGGAGGAGGACGCCGCCGCCGAATACGCAAGGGAGGCGATAGGCGAGGGCATAGACGCGACGGAGGCCATCGAGCAGGGCCTGGCGCACGGCATGCAGCGGGCGGGCGCCCTGTACGAGGAGGAGGAGTATTTCATCTCGGAGATACTGCTCTGCGCCGACGCGCTTACCGCGGGCGTGGACGTGCTGAAGCCGCATATCAGGGTGGACGGCGCGAGGGAAAAGAAAAGGGTCGTCATCGGCGTCATGCAGGGGGACACGCACGACATAGGCAAAAACCTCGTGCGCATACTTGTCGAGGCCGGCGGCTACGACGTCTACGATCTCGGGAGGGACGTGGCGCCGCAGGCCTTCGTGGACGCGGCGCTCGAAAACGACGCGGACGTCATAGCGCTCTCGACGCTGATGACGACGACCATGGCCGGAATGCCCAAGGTGATAGATCTGCTCGCGCAGAAGGGCGTCAGGGACCGCTTCAAGATCATCATAGGCGGCGGCCCCATCTCGCAGTCCTATGCGGACCGCATAGGCGCGGACGGCTACTCGCCCAACGCCTCGGAGGCGGTGCGCCTGATCGAAGGGCTGGTGGCGGGGTGAGGGCTGATCCGGACGGCGGCGCGGGTGGCGCTGCAAGCAAAAAGGCGGATGTGGGCAGGATATCCATAAGCGGCGTCGGCAAGGTGTTCAACGCGGGCGGGGAGAACGAGGTCGTGGCGCTGGACGGCGTGAGCCTTGAGGTGAGCCCCGGCGAGATGGTCTCACTGGTCGGGCCCAGCGGCTGCGGCAAGTCCACGCTGCTGCGCCTGGTGGCCGGGCTCGAGACCCCGAGCTCCGGCGGGCTCGCGCTCGACGGCCAGCCGATAGAGGGCCCCCACCACGAGCGCGGCCTCGTCTTCCAGGAGCACAGCCTGTTCCCGTGGCTGAACGTGCGCGGCAACATAGCGTCCGGGCTCAAGGCGCGGAAGGTCTATGACAGGGAGAACAACGACGTGGACGAATACATAAGGCTCGTCGGCCTGGAGGGCTTCGAAAAATCCTACCCGCACCAGCTGTCCGGCGGCATGGCCCAGCGGGCCTCCCTCGCGCGCTCCTTCATAAACCATCCCAAGGTGCTGCTGCTCGACGAGCCCTTCGGGGCGCTGGACGCCTTTACGCGCATGCAGATGCAGGACGAGCTTCTGCGCATATGGGAGGAGCGCAGCACGACCATGCTGCTCGTGACGCACGACGTAGACGAGGCCATATTCCTGAGCGACAGGGTGGTGATAATGACGCCCCGCCCAGGGAGGATAGGGAATATCATCGAAATCAGGCTGCCCAGGCCGCGCCTGCGCAACAACGAGGAGATACTCAGGCTGCGCGGGCGGCTTCTCGAGATACTGAATTTCGCGAAAAGGCCGGACGAGCTGAGCTACTATCTGTAGAGACGGGCGAAAATGGCGTTGACCCAGGCGACGCCGTATGGAGGGGTGAACAAATGGCGAGATACGGAATGGTCATAGACGTCGAACGCTGCGTAGGCTGCTATTCGTGCGTGGTTTCCTGCAAGCAGTATTTCGGGACGAGGCCCGGAGTGGACTACAACCAAGCCGAGATTGTCGAGTGGGGCGAGTTCCCGGACACCCAGCGCCGCTATGTCTCCCTCATGTGCAACCACTGCGAGGAGCCGCCCTGCCTGCACAGCTGCCCCACGGGCTCCACCTACAAGACGAAGGAAGGCCCCGTGCTGACCGACCCGGACAAATGCGTGGGCTGCGGCGCCTGCGTCCGCGCCTGCCCCTACGGGCAGCGCTTCCTAAAGAAGGACGACGAGACGAGCTTTCCCGGGGCGCCGATGCCCTGCGAGGAAGCGAGCGCCGCCCGCCTTGGCAAGGCGGAGAAGTGCACGCTCTGCCAGGACAGGCTGGAGCAGGGGCTCGAGCCCATCTGCGTGGCCCTGTGCCCCGGCGGCTGCCGGGTCTTCGGCGATCTCGAGGACCCTGAAAGCGAGATAAACTACTACATCAGGCTCATGGGCGCCAGGAAGATAGGGGGGACCTCGCTCTACTACGTGCTGCCGGAGGGCATGGATCCCTCCTGCCTGCCGGCCGACTTCCCCGCGCCGGGCGGCGGGGCGCTGGCGGGGCGCGAGGCGTTCTCCCGCAGGACGCCGGCGGATCCGGACTACCGCCGCCTTACGGACGGGCTGATAAAGGCCCGCGACTTCATACGCAGGAACGACGGCAGGCTGCCGGACATAGGCGGCGAATACCGTTACAGCCACTGCGTCATGTGCAACCACGGGCCCAAGTGCGGCATCAAGGCCGTCGTGAAGGACGGCAGGATACTGCGCCTGGAGAGGCGCGAGGAATACGGCAACGAGACGCTTTGCCCCATGGGCGCCGCCTCCGTGCAGGACCTCTACGCGCCTGACCGCGTGCTTTACCCGCTGCGCCGGACAAACCCCAAGGGCCAGTCGGCGGAGTGGAAGCGCATCTCATGGGACGAGGCGCTGGCGGAGATCGCGGAAAGGCTCAGCGCGGTCAAAAACAAGTATGGCGCAGAAAAGGTGCTGTTTATGACCGGCGATCCAAAGGAGCCGAGGTCCGCGCTGCAGCGTCTGGCATACACCTTCGGGTCGCCCAATTTCGGCACGGAGAGCTCGACGTGCTACCTTGCGGCCGAGGTGGCGATCAAGCTCATATACGGCGTGAGGGACAGATCCATCCGCGCGCTGGCGCCGGGCGCGCCGCCCGACATGAACGACACGAAGGTCTGCATCATATGGGCGAACAACCCCGGCGTGTCGGCGGCCTGGTCCTATGACCGCATGAAGACGGCACGGGAGTACGGCGGCGTGAAGTACATCGTCGTCGATCCCCGCGTCACCGCCACGGTGAACGCCTTCGCGGACATCCATCTGCCCATACGCGGCGGCACGGACGGCGCGCTGGCGCTGTTCTTCGGGAACTATCTCATAGAGCACGGGGCCTACGACAGGGAGTTCGTCGAAAAATGGGCGCACGGCTTCGACGGCTACAGGAGGCTCTGCGCGGAGTACGACCTGAAAAGGACGGCGGGCATCTGCGGCCTGCCCGAGGGGCTTCTGAAGGAGGCGGCCGATCTGCTGGTCAGGGAGGGGGCCCCGATAACGGTAAAGGGCTCGGCTTCCTACCCGCAGCACACGAACGGCGTGAACAACTACAGGGCCATGATGCTGCTTGTGCCGCTGACGGGCAGCCTCGATGTCGAGGGCGGGCACCTCATCACGAACGAGCCGCTGGATCTCGACATGTGGGGGGCGACCTACGGCTTTGCCCGCTCCTACGAGCTGCTGCCCAAGCTGGACAGCCTGCGCGTCGACCGCAGGTATTTTCCGGTCTGGGCCGACACCGACACCGACGGGAACATACAGCTGAACAGGCTGCCGGAATACGTCCGCGACGAGGAGCTGCGGGCCTGCCTGATGCTCGGCGGCAACTGCATGATGTGGCCGCAGTCCCATGAGTACCAGAACGCGTTCAGGGACATGGAGTTCGTCGCGGCGGCGGATTTCCGCTACAACCCTTGGACGCACGACTACGTCGATATGCTGCTGCCGGCCGCGATGTCCTTCGAGCGGGCGGCGCCCCTGACCGTCGTAGGGCGCAGGATATTCCTGCGCGAGCCGATAGTCCCGCCCGCCGGCGAGGCGCGCAGCGACTACAGGATATGCTGCGACGTGGGGGCGGCCCTAGGCTACACGGAGGAATTCTGGGGCGGCGGCGAAAAGGCCGAGGAGGAGTGCCTGCGGGAGATACTGAGGACGGTGGGCGGGGGCCGGGAGCTGACGCTAGAGATGCTGCGGGAAGCCTCGCCGGACGGAGTGGCGATCCCGCTGAAACACGGGCTGCGCTACAGGAAGTGGGAGCTTGGGCTGCTGCGCCCGGACGGGAAGCCCGGCTTCGACACGCCCTCCGGCAAGGTGGAGTTTGCCTCGGAGGTGCTGCGGGAACGCGGGTTTGAACCCCTCCCCGTGTACAGGGAGCCGTCGTACAGCCCGGTCTCCAGGCCTAGGCTTGCGGAGAAATACCCCCTGATCCTCAGCGTCGGGGCGCGCGTGCCCTTCTACTCCAACGCCAAGGAGAGGGAGCTGCCCTGGCTCAGGCGCTTCATGCCCGAGCCCGTGGTCAAGCTGAACCGCAGGGACGCGGAAGCGCGGGGCCTGAAAGACGGCGACGCGGTGCGCGTGAGCTCGCCCTCAAACGAGGCCGGCATCGTCGTGAGGCTGATGGTGACGAACACAGTCAAGCCCGGCGCGACGGACATGCTGCACGGCTGGGAGAAGGCGAACGCCAACGAGCTGCTGCCGCGCGATTTCGACCCCATAAGCGGCTTCCCGCCGTTCAAGGAGGGCCTGTGCGAGGTCACGAAGGCGTAGAACAGGGGGGGGGGCGCGCAATGTCCCCACAAGACACGGCGCTCCCCCCCGGCCAGAGCCGCTCGGAAAAGCATTTTTACTCGACGATCTCCCAATGGCCGCCACGTTCGGAGCCAACCCTCCGAAGTATTCCGCATGATTGCAGCGCTGTCAGGCGCCTCTCAATTGTCCGAGTGCTTCTCTTGGCCACCTCTGCAATCTGGGGTATCGATACACTCTTGTTTTCGCCAATCTCATCAAGGATGATTCTGTCGATGCTGTCGATCATCTTTATGCCATCCCCGACATTATCCCCGACATTATCACCGACATCCCCGACATTATCCCCGACATTATCACCGACATCCCCGACATTATCACCGACATTATCACCGACATCCCCGACATTATCACCGACATCCCCGACATTATCCCCGACATTATCACCGACATCCCCGACATTATCACCGACATCCCCGAAATTATCCCCGACATTATCACCGACATCCACGAC
>JAISXZ010000082.1 GCA_031270275.1 Eubacteriales Family XIII. Incertae Sedis bacterium
CCGCTAGGGGGCTCCTCGCCCCCTTCGGCGGCCGAAGGTCGCGGCCTGAGCACCCCCGGGACGGCAGGGGGACATTCCCCCTGCACCCCCTCTGGCTCCAATGATTGATGTCATGGCGGAGGCAAATAATTTCGTCAATTATTTGTGGCGGCCGCAAGGCCGACATGGAGCCAGTGACCTTCATAAGATTTTACCAGAAACATGACAAATTATCACTAGACGCAGACGAGCCGCCGCTGTACAATTGACCGTAGTGCGTTCGGACGGCGCGCGCCGACCGGGCGGCCCTGCGGGCTGACACGAATCGGGACTGCTCAGCGGGCACGGAGGCAGCTCTTGCGCATAAATGACCCAGACAGCGGCGGGATCGGCACGATGTCCCCCTCCGCCACCGTGATCTCAGGCGACGGCGAGAAGACCGTGGCGCTGGCCGCCGACGCCAGCCTGCTCGAAAGCCTGCAGTCGGCCGGCATCGCTTTGCCCGCCGTATGCGGGGGCAGGGGCGTCTGCCTCAAATGCGCGGTCCAGTTCGTATCGGGCGCCCCTGAGCCCTGCGCCGCGGACCGTCTGCGCTTTTCGGAGGGGCAGCTCGACGAGGGCTTTCGCCTCGCGTGCAAGTCCTGTCCCGCGGACGGCGCCGAAATAAGGATTCCAGACGAAAGCGGGCTCGCGGCTGTGAACAGCTTCGAGCTCGACGGAAGCGCGGCGGACAGCCTGTGCGCCAGGGTGGCGCCCCTCGCCAGGACGTCGCAGAGCTTTGCAAGCCAGGCCTGCGGCGGGGGGCCCGTGCCGCTCGGCTTGCTCGAGCAGTGCTCAGAGCTGGCCGAGTCGCGCGGGGGGACCGCCTACGTTTACGAATACAAGGGCAGGGCCGCGCGCGTGTCCGCGACGCCGAGGGACTGCTACGCCATAGGCGTGGACATAGGCACGACCACCATCGGCTTTGTGCTGCTCGCGCTGGGCGACGGCAGGGCGGTGGACAGCCTGTCCGCGGTGAACGGGCAGCGATCCTTCGGCGCGGACGTGATATCGCGCATACAGCGGGCGAACGGCGGTGATCTGCCGCTGCTCGCGGGCAGCGCGAGAAGGCAGGTGCGCGAGGGGGCCGCCGAGCTTTGCCGCAGGAACTCCGTGGAGCCCGGCGACGTCCTTAGAATCGCGATAGCGGCGAACACGACCATGCTCCATCTCCTGCTTGGCCTAAGCTGCGCCGCGATAGGGCAGTACCCCTTTACCCCCGTCGGCATAGCGCCCGTGAGCTTTAGATATTCCGAGGCCTTCGAAGGGCCCTTTTCCTGCAACGTGGACATACTGCCCTGCGTCTCGGCCTACATAGGGGCGGACATAGTCGCCGGCGCGCTTTTTTCCGGGATACACAGGAGCGAACGCCCCGCCATCCTGCTCGACATAGGCACTAACGGGGAGATGGCGCTCGCTGCGGACGGAAGGCTCGTCTGCGCGGCCACGGCGGCCGGCCCGGCCTTCGAAGGCGGCAACATACTGTGGGGCACGGGCAGCGTGCCCGGCGCCATATCGTCGGCCGTATGCGAGGGCGGGCGCTTCAAGGTCGGGACGATAGGCGGCCAGCCCCCCATAGGCATCTGCGGCTCCGGCGTGGTGGACATAGCCTACGAGGCGCTGAAAAGCGGGCTCATATCCGCGAACGGCAGGTTCTGCGGCGGGCATTCCGCGACGGGGATCGCGCTTGCGAAGGCCCCCGACGGCCAGGACATCGTGTTCTGCCAGAAGGACGTGCGGGAGCTTCAGCTCGGCAAGAGCGCGATACGCTCCGGGCTCGACTCGCTTCTGAACCACGCGGGCATGGGCTACGGCGAGATCGGCGCGCTTTTCATCGCCGGGGGCTTCGGCTCGAGGCTGCGCCTGGCCAGCGGCGTCGGCATAGGGATGATACCCGAGGCCCTCGCGCCCAAGGTCGCCCTCATCGGCAACAGCTCCCTGGGAGGCGTTGCGAAGTATCTTTTGGAATCGGGCAGCGAGGGCGAGCTGGACAGGATAATAGGCATGTCAAGCGAGTTTGATCTGCCTGGGGACGGGTATTTCAACAAGGCTTTCATCGAAAACATTGATTTTTGAGGGCCTGCCATTCGGCAGCCAAGGTCTGGGCGGCTTTATGGACAGAGGGGAAGACATCTGCATAGTGGCATGCGAGACGCTGAAGCCCGAGCTCGAGGCCGTCATGAGGGCAAGGGGCTGCGATTACCCCGTGCTGTGGGTGGGTTCGGGAAAGCATATATGGCCCGACAAGCTGCGCGTCAGCATTCAGGAGATGATAGACTCCGTCCCGCCCTCCTGCCGGACAGTGCTGCTCGCCTTCGGCTTCTGCGGCAACAGCATGGTCGGCATACGTTCCGCCAGCTGCACGCTGGTGCTCCCGCGGGCGGCCGACTGCATACCCCTGTTCCTCGGCTCCTTGGCGCGGAGGATGGAATACGGGAGCGAGACCTACTTTTTCACGGAAGGCTATCTTCATTCCGAGACCTCCTTCATATCCGAGTGCGAGGCGCTCATGCTGCGCTACGGCGAGAGCCGCGGCCGCCGCATAATGAAGAAGATGCTCGCCCACTACAGGAACATAGCCGTCGTGGACACAGGCGCCTTCGACGTCCCAGGGCTCGTGGATGAGATACGCCCCTTCGCAAGCCTCGTAGATATCCCCGTCTCGACGATACCGGGCAACCTGCGGCTGCTCGACGGCCTGCTCGCCGGGGGCTGGGACGAAGGGGAATACCTTGTGGCGGAGCCGGGGCGCGGCATATGCTTCGACGATTCGCTTAACCTCGGCGCCGCACAGGGCGGCGCGTAGCCGCGAAAGGAGGAGGCCATGATAATCATCGGCGAAAAGATCAACGGCGCGATACCCTCGACCGCGAAGGCGATACAGGAGCGCGACGAGGGCTTCATCAGGGGCCTGGCCCTGAAGCAGGCGGAGTTCGGCGCCGACTACATCGACGTGTGTGCCGGCACCAGCCCGCAGCTGGAGAGGGATGCCCTGAAATGGCTCATCGACGTCGTGCAGGACGCGGTCGATACGCCGCTGTGCATCGACAGCTCCGACTGCGAGGTCATTCTCGACATGATGCCGCTGGCCAAAAAGCCCGGCATGCTGAACTCCGTTTCCGAGGAGCACGGCAAATGCGAGATACTCCTGCCCAAGGTCGCGGACTCGGAATGGAAGATAGTGGCCCTGACCTGCGACAACAACGGCATTTCCACGGACGCCAAGGTCAAGGCCGAAATAGCGTTCTCCATCGTCGAAAAGGCCAAGGGCTACGGCATCGCGGTGGACCGCCTGTTCATAGACCCGCTGGTCATGTCGGTCGGCACCACGGGCACGGCCCTGCTCAACTTCAACGAGACCGTCGGAAGCATAAAGGGCCGCTACCCCGAGATACACATAACCTCGGGCCTCAGCAACATCTCCTTCGGAATGCCGTTCAGGAAGGCGATAAACCAGCAGTTCCTGACGCTGGCGATGAGCGCGGGGATGGACAGCGCGATAATGGATCCCACATCCGCCGACATGCGCGCCGCGATCTACGCCACCGACGCGCTGCTGGGCCAGGACCGCAACTGCCGCAGGTATCTTCAGGCTTACAGGAAGGGCATAATAGGGCCTCCTAATCGACAGGCATGAGGGGCGGCCGTTACAGCTCAGAGGCGTGTATCATATTTTATCATACTTTGGCAAAAAAAAATAAACTTGACAATATGCCCGCAGGCATATATATATATTTATAGCTGGAATGTGAGGCGCGGTCTTCGGTTCCGGCCCAGGCCAGGGCCGAAAACGCGCACGCATGTGTGTTTATTCGTCTGCGGCTATTGCCCCAGCAGCGAAAAGCGGCGACAGCCATCCCGCGGCTCCTGCCAGGACGGTAGCAAATGGAGGGAGGGATCCGCACTATGAAAAGGAAAGCTTATCACGGCAGGGCCGTATCTGTCCTGCTCGCCGTCATGCTGGCGCTGGCCATGCTCGCGGGCTGCGGCGGCGGAGGCGACGCACAGACGGACAGCGGCCAGGCCGCCGACAGCGGCCAGGCTGCCGACAGCGGCCAGGCGAACGACGGCGCGACATCCATCAAGATCGGCTTCGTGGCTCCGTTCTCTGGCCCGATGGCGACGTTCACGGTCGGCGCCAGGTACACGGCGGATGAGGCGCTGGCCATAATCAACGCGGACGGGGGCATAGAGGTCGATGGCAGGACCCTGCCCGTGGAGGTCATCTGGGGCGACAGCGAGAGCGACGCGACCAAGGCCTCCGAGGTCGCCACCAAGCTCGTGACCAGCGACAAGGTGGACATACTCGTCGGCGAATGGACCCCGGCCACCACAAGCCCCGTCACGGTCGTCGGCGAGCGCAACGGCGTCCCGACCATACTCGCGAACGGCCCCGACACGTCCTGGCTCGAGGGTGGCCCCTTCACCTGGTCCTGGGGGCTGTTCTTCGACTACAACAAGTTCATCGACGAATACTTCAACGGCTGGGACCGCATGGAGACGAACAAGAAGATCGGCCTAGTCCTTGACAGCCACGTGGACGGCGTAGGCATGGCGGAGATAATGAAGGCAAAGGCCGGGGATCGCGGCTATACCATCGTCGATCCCGGCAGGTTCCCCGAGGGCACGATGGACTATACCCAGGTCCTGAGCCAGATCCAGAGGGAAGGCTGCGACATACTCGTGGCGAGCCTGCTTACGCCGGAGCTCATCCAGGTGTGGAACCAGTGCCAGCAGCTGGGCTACGTCCCCAAGACCGCAGTCCTTTCGAAGGGCCTGCACTTCGCGAACGACGCGCTTGCCCTCGGCGAGGGCAAGGGCCAGGGCATCACGATAGAGACCCAGTGGTCGCCCAAGTTCCCGTTCAAGTCCTCGCTCTCCGGCAAGACGGCCCAACAGCTGAGCGACGAGTTCGAGGCCGCTCTCAACCAGTCGCCAGATCTGGGGCTCGGCTGGGACTGGACCCTGTTCGACGTCATAGCGGACGTGCTGGAGAGGGCCGGCAGCCTGGACAAGGAGAAGATCAACCAGGCGTTTGCCGAGACGGATCTCGACTGCACCTACGGGCGCATAGTGTTCGCCGAAAACCACGTCGGCTACTGCCCGATAGTGTTCGGCCAGTGGGTTGAGGACGAAAAATGGGGCTACAAGAAGAATATCCTGGCGGCGGGCCACGTGCCGGAGATAACGGAGTTCAGCGAGCCCGTCTACATACCGGGCTACAAGCCCCTGTAGCAGCCAGCCCCGCCGCGGCCGCGCGCCGCGCCTGGCCGGCTTGTCGGGCAGCATTCGTCAATACAGCGATCTTTATCGAATTGGAGCGCCCCCGCGCTCCAATTCGGCGTATTGGCTCCGATTGACAAAAATTTAACGGACGCGGCAGCCACTACTTGCCTACTTAAATCAAAGCCGCTGACGCGGCGGGCGAGCGGCAACCGCCAGGGGGACAGACGAGGATGATTTCTGAGAAAGAGGCCATTTTGACGCTGGACGGCCTGAACGTGTCCCATGGCGACCTGCAGGCGATCTTCGATGTCTCCATGCGCTTCCCCAGAGGCAAGATCGTTTCCATCATAGGCGCGAACGGCGCCGGGAAATCGACCCTGCTCAACACGATAATGGGGGTGCACAGGCCCACGAGCGGCACGATCGCCTTCGAGGGGCGGGACATAACGGGGGCGCGCACCAGCGGCATCGCCTCGCTCGGCATAGCCATGACGCCGGAGGGAAGCCGCGTGTTCGAGGACATGACTGTGACGGAGAACCTGCTGATGGGCGCCTATCTGCCCGCCGCGAAAAGGAAAAGGGGCGAGCAGTTCGAAAAGGTCTTTTCCATGTTCCCCATGCTCAAGGAAAAGTCCTCGCAGCTCGCGACATTCCTAAGCGGCGGCCAGCGCCAGATGCTCGCCATAGCGCGGGCCATCATGATGG
The DNA here is from genome assembly GCA_031270275.1 of Eubacteriales Family XIII. Incertae Sedis bacterium. Lineage (GTDB taxonomy): Bacteria > Bacillota > Clostridia > Peptostreptococcales > Anaerovoracaceae > JAISXZ01. The sequence continues at coordinate 5,950 of JAISXZ010000082.1, forward strand.
ATCCCAAGCTGCTCATATGCGACGAGGTGTCCCTGGGGCTGGCCCCCGTCATCATCAAGGATATATACCGCAAGATAGGGGAGATCAACGAGACCGGCGTCAGCATCATCCTGGTCGAGCAGGAAGTCAGGCGCAGCCTCCAGCATTCGGCCTATTCCTACGTCATGGCGAAAGGCCGCATCGTAATGGAGGGCGCGTCGGACGCCCTGCCCATCGACGAGGTCAACGACGCGTATTTCGGCATCAACCGTTTTGCCTGAGCCGCTGCCGCCCGCCCGTTTGAATCGAGACCGGCAACCTGGAGCCTGCCGATTGCAGGCTCAAGCCATAACCGCGTGAGGGCCATATGGACATATTGCTGCAGTCGATAGTGACAGGGGTACTGCTCGGCGGCCTCTACGCCATCATAGGCGTGGGCATGTCGATGATATTCGGCATAATGCGGCTGACGAACATCGCCCACGGCGACATCATGATCCTGTCGTCATTCCTGACGATGTTCTTCATGCAGCATGTGATAGGCAACCCCGTCGCCGCGCTCCTTCTGACGATAGCCGTCATGCTCGTCTTCGGTTTCTGCATACAGCATTTTTTGATCAACAACGTGATCAGCAAGGGCGACGAGCCCGCGCTGCTCGTCACCTTCGGGCTTTCGATCATAGTCTCGAACGGCCTGTTCCTGATCTTCGGCCCGGCCGCGCGCGGCGTCCCGACGGAGCTTATACGCACGAACCTCATCAACGCGAACGGCATTTCCGTCTCGTCCATGTACGCGCTCAACTTCGTCGTGGCCGTGGCGGTCATCATAGCCCTGTCGCTGATCATGGGCAGGACCTCGCTGGGGAGGGGCATACGGGCCGCGTCCAGCGATACCCTGATGTCCGAGCTTCTCGGCGTCAACACAAAAAGGATGTACGTATACGCGATGCTTCTGACCGTCACCACGGCGAGCATAGCGGGCATGCTTGTGGGGATGACATTCACGTTCTACCCGACGACGGGGACGCAGTACCTGATAATCGCTTTTGGCTGCGTGGTGATAGGCGGCATGGGCAGCCTCGTCGGGACGCTGCTCGGCGGCGTAATACTGGGACTGGCGCAGCTTGTGGGCGCCAGCTTTCTCGGCTCGGCCTACCAGCAGCTGATAGGCTTTCTGGTGCTGCTCGTCATACTCGCCGTAAGGCCGCAGGGGCTGCTGTCGAAGGCCGTGCGCAAATAGCTGGCGCAGGACGCTAGCAGGACGCTAAAGGGAGAGGCATGAACGGCATATTTTCAAAAGGCCCCGCAGGCATGGCGGGCCCGGCCTGGCACGCGAGGAGGATCGCCCCTATCGCGGTTCTGGCCGTGCTGGTCTCGCTCGCCTTCTGGGGCAGCGACTACCTGCTGAGCATCATGATACTCATCATGTGCTATATGGCGATAGGGCAGATGTGGAACCTCCTCGGCGGCTACGCCGGCCTCGTATCCCTGGGGCAGCAGAGCTTCATAGGGCTCGGCGGCTACACGCTGGCGAAGATCACGCAGGTCTACCATCTGCCTGTAATACTGGCCTTTGTACTGGCTGCGGTCATCTCGGTCCTGTTCGCCCTTCTCATATCCATACCCGTCTTCAAGATGAAGGGGGTCTATTTCACGATAGGGACATGGATAGTGGCCGAATGCCTCGCGCTTTTCTTCTCCACCTGGTCCTTCAGCAACTACGCGCAGGGCTATACCATAACGGCCACATACGCGTTCTCGACGGCCCAGATCTACCTGGTCGCGCTGGCGGTGGGGGTGGGCGCGCTCATAGTCGTCATGGCCGTCCTGCGCAGCAGGCTGGGGCTCGCGCTCATGGCTATGCGCGACAACGCTGCGGCCTCCGAGGTGCGCGGCGTCGAGCAGTACAGGACAAAGCTGAAATGCTTCCTCATATCGGCCGCCGTGACGGGGATCGCGGGCGCCGCCCTCTATCTGAACCAGGCGTTCATACAGCCCGCGAACGCCTTTGGCATAAGCTGGACGGTATCCATGGTCTTCATAGCCATAATAGGGGGCATGGGCACGGTCGAGGGCCCCATCATAGGAGCGGTCATCTTCGTCCTGCTGCGCCAGGCCCTGTACAACTTCCCCGGCATAAGCATGATGCTGCTTGGCCTCATAGCCATAGCCATAATAATGATCGCGCCCAGGGGGATAATGGGGATAATCCGCAGGAAGACGCAGTTCGAGATATTCCCGGTCCGCAGGCATCCCAGCGCGTAAGCCGCTGTGCAGGAACAGGGAAGGGGCGGCAACAGGAAAGGGCAGCGGCTTGTGAATACGATTCTTGAAGTCAGGGACCTGGGCATATCGTTCGGCAGCAACCAGGTCCTGAAGTCCGTCAGCTTCGATCTCTACGAAAACGAGATACTGGGCGTCATCGGGCCCAACGGCGCCGGCAAGACCGTCATGCTCAACATACTCAGCGGGATACTGAAGCCCGGCAAGGGCAGCGTATCGTTCATGGGACGGGACATCCTGCCGATGAGCATCGTCGAGCGCACCAGGCTGGGATTCGGCAGGACCTTCCAGATACCGCGCTCGTTCGAGAACATGACGGCCTACGAGAACGGGCTTATCGGCAGCGTGTACGGCACCGGCGCCACGGAGCGCGCCGCCAGCCTTAAGGTGCCCGCCATACTGGAGATGATAGGGCTCAGCGACAGAAAGGGCGTCTTTGCGGGCAAGCTTGGGCTTATCGACCGAAAGAGGCTCGAGATAGGCGTGGCGCTGGCGTCAAACCCCAAGCTGCTGCTGCTCGACGAGGTGGCCGGAGGGCTTACGGAATCGGAGGTCTCCGACATACTCGGCATAGTGCGCGGCATAAAGGAGGCGGGCGTCAGCGTTATATGGATCGAGCACGTCCTTCAGACCATGCTCGAGGGCACGGATCGCGTCATGCTGCTGGCGGAGGGCCGCGACGTGGTGTGCGGGCCTCCCGAGGCTGTCATGTCCTCGAAGGAAGTCGAGACCGCGTATTTGGGCGCGTGACCGAATGCGCCCGGCGCAGGGCGCCTTTCAGGCCCGCGCCCCCGCCGCGTTGCGCATGTAGTGGAAGATGTACTGCTGCGCTATGCCCGCGTGCGCCCCGAAGCGCGCCCGCGCGTACTTGAGCACGGCCTTCCTGTCGTTCCCGTCTATTCCGTAAAGGGCGCCCATGGCCCTTCCCACCCACACGTCCACAGGGAAGCATTCCGTCCTGCCGAGGCCGAAAAGCAGGACGCAGGCGGCGACCTTTGGGCCGACGCCGCATAGGGAAAGCAGGGCCCTTTCCGCCTCGTCAAGATCCGCCCCGCGAAGCGACGCCAAAAACCGCATCCCCCCGCGCGCGGCCACCTGGCCTGCGGCGCCGACGATGTAGCCCGCCCTGTATCCAAGCCGGCACGGGGCAAGATCGCCCTCCGAAAGCCCGGCCAGCGCCTCCACGCCGGGAAAGGCGCGGTACTCCCTGCCCCCGAACGCGCCGACGGCCCCACCGAAACGCAGGCACAGGCTCTCTATGCAGCCCTTTATCCTCGGTATATGGCTGTTCTGGGACACTATGAACGAGATCAGGCTCTCCCAGGGATCCTGGTTAAGTATCCTTATGCCCTCGCCGAAGGCGACCGCCCGCGCCATAGCCTCGTCGCCCTCCGAAAGGGCCTCGTTGACGGCGGTGTAGTCCCTGCCCAGATCGAGATAATGCTCCCAGAAGCCCCTGCCCCTGCGGCCCTCCCCGTCCTCGGCGCCCTCCAGATTGTCCCCGCTCACGACGACGCTGCCGCCCTCCCGGCCGCCCGCGTCGGGGACAAAGCCGACCTTCGCGGCCACCCCGCCGGCCACGCCCGTATAGCCGTCGCCGTCGGCGTTCCACCTGAACGCCTGGCCGCATTCGAAGATATGCCTAGGGCTGAAGGCCCTGACGTCCTCGAACACCATCCTCTCCATGCGGCCTAGCTCTGCGGGGAGGGCGGCTGCAGCCCCCTCACCTCTACGTTGACCGCGTTTATGTTTATGGCCGTCATCCTCTCTATCTGATCCGCCACGCGCTGCTGGAAGGCCAGGGCCGTGCCCATTATGCTCACGCCGTAGGAAAGCGTCACCGCCGCGTTCACGGCCATGCCCGTCTCGTCGTGCTCGGCCGTGATCTTCAGGATCTCGCCGACGCCCCCGACATCGCTGCCCGTTATGGCGGCGATGTCCGAAATAGCCCTGTTGGATATGGTGTATTTGCCCATGTAGCTGAATGAGGGCCTGACGACCGATCTGTCTACGCCCCTGGCGCGGCCGCCCCGCATGTCCCACAGCATCCTGAGCGGGTGCATGAAGTAGCCCGAAAAGTCCTTCTTAAGCTGAAAGGTGGGGACGGGTATGACATGTTTGCCCAGCTCGTTGCGCTGCCGTCCGGCGAGCGCGCGCTCCGCCGCCGTCGTTATCGACTCTATGCTGATTATCTCGTCGGCCTTCGGCAGGCCGAGCCTGTCCGTTATCCTTTCGACCATCTTTTCCGAGGTGCCTATGACCAGTATCGACGCCGGCCCGATCTCGCGTATCTTCCGGGCAACCTCGTCCTTGTGCCACTCCTCCGTGAAAAGCGCGGTCTTTATGGCTCTCACCCTGGTCGTCTGCCTCTTGGCCGAGACGCCCGCCAGTATCCTGCCCCCCGATATGAAAATGCCGTCGTCGAGTATGCTCTCTATCTTCAGCTTTCTGCAGAGGCCGGTCGCCTGATAGCTCTTGCCGCTGCCGCTCCTGCCTTCCAGCCCGTAAACTTTCATATTTACTTTCCGCCTACGCTCTGCTATAATGGATCATGCGTCATACAGCAAATTTGCAGCAATTCAATGAAGGAGGGATTTGGTCATGGCATACGTCATAAAGGACTCTTGCATCGCCTGCGGCGCCTGTGCGCCCGAATGTCCCGTGGAAGCCATTTCGGACGGCGACATCTACACGATCGACGCCGACAAGTGCATAGACTGCGGCGCCTGCGCGAGCGCCTGCCCTGTCGAGGCCCCTGTCGAGGCATAGGCCCCAGGGCCGGGCGGCCTTGGTTTGGGCGGATGGGCAGCATCGCCGGACACGCGCCGCCCGTCTGCCCCAGTCAGGGCTGTAGGACGGCGGCGGCCCTACTCGGGATCCGCGCCGTCGTCCGCGCCGTCCGTCCCGTCGTCGCCGCCGCGCATGTCGCGCTTGCTGTTTATATAGTATATCAGCGAATGCAGGCTGTCGCTCAGGTGCACGTTCTCGATCGCCACGCTGTCCGGCACCTCGATGTCCACGGGCGCGAAGTTCCATATGCCGCCCACGCCCCCCTCGACCAGCCTTTCGGCCACCTCCTGCGCGTTCGCGTTGACGGTTATGATGCCTATGTCTATGTCGCCGCTCTCCAGGTAGGGGCCAAGCCCGCTGAAATCCCCGATCTCTATGTCGTTGACCCGCTGCCCGACGACGCCGGGCTTCACGTCGAACATCGCGACCAGGTTGAACCCCGTCCTGTATGTGTGCAGATAGTTTGCGAGCGCCTGCCCTAGGTTGCCTGCGCCCACTATGACGATCCTGTATTCGCGTTCAAGGCCGAGTATGCCGCTTATCTTTTCAAAAAGCCCCTCCACGTTGTAGCCGTAGCCCTGCTGCCCAAAGCCCCCGAAGTTGTTCAGGTCCTGCCTTATCTGCGAGGCCGTATAGCCTATCAGCCGGCTCAGCTCGCCGGAGGAAATCCTTTCCACGTCCCTGTATTTGAGCTCCTCCAGGTATCTGCGGTACCTGGGCAGCCTTTTGATAACCGCATTTGATATCTTCGCGCCGTCCTTCATAGCCTCCTCCTCGCGTGCGTCCTGCCTGTGCCCCATCAAACGACGGGGCGGCCCTTCCATCACGCAAGGCGGGGAGGGAATCCGCTGGCGCCATGCAGGCCAGCCGATCCCTGCGACGCGGCGCGGCGGGGAAAGACCGGCGTAACGGGGTATCTGCTTCAAGTATATCATCGGCGAATATTTTATACAAGTAGAAAATTTAACAATCTTTTGTGCTATTTTTGTGTCTTTCCGCAGCCGCCCGCGCCTCCGAAACGCCCCGCGCCGGGATAGGGTCCGCCCCCAATGCCTGCGGGCAAAACCGCATGGAATGCCCGTTTTGCGGCGGGGACGAACTGCGGCACGGCCCGCCCCGCCGGTTCCGGCTGGACGGATCCCCGGACGGGCGCGGCAGACCCAAAATAAATTGATTTTTTTTTGAAAAGATGTTGCAGTCAACATAAAGGTCAATTATAATAAGTGATGACATAGCAGGAGAGCTTCCGCCTTTGGGCGGCGGCGTCATCCCCCCGCCTCCGCAGGCGGCGGGCTTCCTCTTTCCCGGCTGCCGCCAGGGGCTGCGATCCCCTGCCGGCGCCTTCGGGCCAGCGGCTGCCATGACGGAGCCGGTGGCGGGTACGCTTGGCTGGCGGGCGACAAAATGGAGGGCAACAACATGACATTCGACAAGATAAAGGATATCATCATAGAACAGCTGCGGGCAGAGGACGCGGCGATCACGATGGACACGCATCTCATGAAGGATCTTGAGGCCGATTCGCTCGACGCCGTGGAGATCATCATGGCCATCGAGGACGAGTTTGATATCGAGGTCCCCGACGAGGAGGCCGAGAAATTCCAGACGGTCGGCGATATCGTGCGCTACGTCGAGGAGCAGATACGGTAGCCGCCCGGCGCCGCCTAGGACTGCGCCTCAATCCAGGCTTCGTATGCCTGTTCCAGCCCCGTTTTGGCTGATCGCAGCCTTTCGCCGTACTCGAGCAGCAGGGCGTGATCCGAGAAAACGTCCTCGCCGCACATCGCTTCCTCAAGCGCCTTTACCCGGCCCTCCATATCGACTATCCTTTCCTCAAGCGCGGCAAGCCGCTTTTCCCTGCGCCTGAGCTCCGTCTGCTCGGCCTTGCTTCGGCGGCGGCTTTCGGCGGCATCGGACGTGCCGCCGCCCGTCTGCCCTGCGGCGCCGCGCCGGCCCGCATCCTGCCCCGCAGGCGCCGCCGGCGCCGCCGGCCGATTTTTTTCGGATGCCAGGGCCTCTTTTTTCGCGGCGTAGCTCTCATAGCCGCCGAGGTAGCACTCGAGGCCGCCGGCCGTGAGCTCCAGTATCCTCGAAGGCGCCTTGTTCAGGAGGTATCTGTCGTGGGAGACTATTATCGCCGTTCCGGGAAACTCGCACAGCGCGTCCTCGAACACCTCCTTCGACACTATGTCCAGATGGTTCGTGGGCTCGTCCAGAAGCAGCAGGTTGGCGCCGGAGAGCATGACCTTCAGCAGCGACAGCCTCGCGCGCTCCCCGCCGCTCAGGGAGCCCGTCCTCTGGAACACGGCGTCGCCCCGGAACATGAAGCGCCCCAGCATCCCCCGCATCTCCGTTTCGCTGTAAAGCCTGTATGACGAGGTCATTTCCTCCAGGACGCTTCGTTCATCCACCAAAAGCTCCTGCTCCTGGTCGTAGTAGCCTATCTCCACGTTATGCCCCAGCCGCAGCCATCCGCCGTCCGGCTGCATGGCGCCGCCCATGATCTTCAGGAGCGTCGTCTTGCCTGTGCCGTTCGCCCCCACGACGCAGATGTGCTCGCCGTTTTTGACGTCCATGTCCACGTCCGAGAACAGCTCCCGCCGCGCCGCGCCGCAGCCGAAGCCCTTGGAAAGCCCCTCCGCCCGCAGCACGTCGCCGCCGCTCCTTATGTTCTGCCGAAATCGCAGGCCCATGCGCGCCGACTCGCCTTCGGGCCTCTCCGCGCGCTCGATGCGCGACAGCTGCATCTCCCTCGAGCGGGCCCGCTTCGCGAGTTTTTCCGTGCCGTGCTGCCTGAAACGCCTTATCATGTCCTCCTGCCGCCTTATCTCGCGCTGCTGCCTCTCGTACAGCTCGTTCTCGGCCTTTCGCCTCGCGCGCTTCTTCTCGGCGAACGCGGAGTAGCTGCCCTCGTACACATGCAGGGCGTGGCTCTCTATCTCGAATATGCGGTTCACGGTCTGGTCGAGAAAATATCTGTCATGCGACACGAGCGCTATGGTTCCGTCATAGTTTCTCAGGTACTGCTCCAGCCATCTTAGCATGCCGATGTCGAGGTGGTTTGTGGGCTCGTCGAGGAACAGGATGTCGGGCTTCTGCAGCAGCAGCGCGGCGAGCGCCAGCCTCGTCCGCTCGCCCCCCGACAGCGTGGAGACCTTCTTGCCGAAATCGTCTTCCGAGAAGGCCATGCTGCCCAGGACGCCCTTTATCTCGCTTCTGAAGCCGTAGCCGTTTTTCGCCCTGTATTCCTCCGTGAGCGCGTCATAGGCCGCAAGCAGCCCCGCCGTGTCCCCGCCGCCGCCGGAAACCGCGGCTATTTCGCGCGAAAGGCCGTCCAGCTCGCCCTCGATGGCGACAAGGCCGCCGAACACGGCCATTATCTCGTCGTAAACGCTGCCGTCCTGCCTGAAATTGCCGCCCTGTTTCAGATAGGCGACGCTGAGGCCGGGCGCGACAAAAAAATCGCCCTCGTCGGGCGCGATCTGCCCCGTAAGTATGTTCATGAGGGTGGTCTTGCCCGCGCCGTTGGCGCCTATCACGCCCACCCTGTCCCCCCTGTCAAGATGAAAGCTGACGTTTTTCAGGACTTCGCAGGCGCCGTAGGACTTGCACAGGCCGCTGGCCGAAAGCGCTATCATGGCCCGCCCTGCGCCTCCGCAAGCTTCAGGCCGGGGAAGGCGTCGATGCCGTCGAGGCTGTCGCCGCCCGCCTCCGCATACCGGCGGTAGGCAGCCACGGCCACCATGGCCGCGTTGTCCGTGCATAGCGCCGGCGAGGGGCAGCAGAGCCTTATCCCCCTTTCGGCGCAGCCCCTTCCCATCTCCCTGCGCAGAAGGCTGTTCGCGGCGACGCCGCCCGCCAAGGCCACCGTTTTCCTGCCGTGGGCCTCGGCCGCCAGCATCGTTTTGGCCACTATGACGTCTATGACCGCCTGCTGGAAGCCCGCCGCCGTGTCCGCCGCGCTGGCTTCCCTCCCCGCCTGCCGCTCCGAGTTCAGGTAGCTCAGCACCGAGGTCTTTATCCCGCTGAAGCTGAAATCCAGGCTGTCCTTTTCGAGGAATACCCGCTTGAAGCTCACCGCCCCAGGATCCCCCTCCGCGGCGAGCCTGTCTATGGCGGGGCCGCCCGGATAGCCGAGGCCGAGCGCCCTCGCGACCTTGTCGAAGGCCTCGCCCGCAGCGTCGTCCCGCGTCCCGCCAAGGCTCCTGAAAACGCCGTGGGCCTCGACGCTCACTATGTTCGTATGGCCGCCCGAGACGACCAGGGCCAGGAAGGGGGGCTCGAGATCGGGGTTTTCGATGTATGCCGCGCAGATATGGGCCTTGATGTGGTGCACCCCGACTATCGGCCGGCCGAGCGCGAAGGCGTAGGCCTTTGCCGTAGCGAGGCCGATGAGCAGCGCGCCCACAAGCCCCGGGCCCTGCGTCACGCCTATGAGCCCGATGTCGCAGAGGCGCGCGCCGGCCTCGGCCAGGGCGCTGTCCACCACCGCGTTTATGCGCTCCAGGTGCTGGCGCGACGCGATCTCCGGCACGACGCCGCCAAAGGCGCGGTGTATGTCCGTCTGTGACGAAATCACGTTTGAAAGCAGCCGCCGCTCCCCTTTCAGCACGGCTGCGGCCGTCTCGTCGCAGCTTGACTCTATAGCCAGCGTCAGCAAGTCCCCGTCCTCCATGTCATTATCGCCCGGCGCCGTCCGCAGGCTCCCCCCTCCACATTATGATCGCGTCCTCGTTGGTGTCGGAGTAATAGCCCTTCCTCCGCGAGCGCCCGCGAAAGCCGAAACGCCCGTAAAGCCTGATCGCCGCTTCGTTGGAGGCCCTGACCTCGAGCGTGAAGGCGCTGAGCCCGTACCTTTCGCCGGCCTCGTCGATCAGCCGGCCGAGCAGGGCGGCCCCTATGCCCCTGCGCCTGAAGCCGGGATGCACCGCCACGTTCATTATATGCCCCTCGGGCGCGAAGGGCCAGAGCCCGGCATAGCCTATGAGCTCGCCGCAGAGCAGGCAGACGAGATAGAAGGCGATGGAATTGGCCCCAAGCGCGTTTTTGCAGTTCTCCAGGCTCCATGGGATCGCGAAGCAGAGCTTTTCAAGCTCCGCCATGGCCTCCGCGTCGCCAAGCGAGGCATCCCTGAACTCAATGCCGTCCGGCAGGCCCCCCGGCAGGCCCGCCGCCGCCCCCGCCGCCGCGCCGCAGGCCTTCATACGCCCTTGGCCTCAGCCAGCCTGCGCTCCGCCTCCGCCATGCGCATATAGACGGGGAGCAGCTCGCTAAAGCCCTTCGCCTTGCCGGCCTTCAGCATGTCCGCCGCCATGCGCGCCACGGACGAGGCCCTCTGCATAAGGGCCTCCGGCGGCGCGACGCGCGCCGCGATGCCGCAGCAGGCGCCGACGGACTCTATCATGCCCGCGCACATCGCAGCCCCGTCGCCGAAGAACAGCAGATCCCGCTCCGGGCGCGTCTCCCACGCGACGCCGCGTATCTCCCCGAAAAGCCCCTCCGCCTCGCGCGCCGCCCCTGCGATCAGGGTCTCCGGGGCGCCGGCGGAATAGAGCCCGCTGTAGACCTGGCCCCGGCGCGCGTCGAATATCGGGCAGACGAGGCCGCTGTAGCCCGGCAGGCTGTACGCGAAGGCTTCAAGCGTGGGGACGCCTATGGCCGGCAGCCCCGCCGCCTGCGCCAGCGCGCGCGCGGTGGCGACGCCTATGCGTATGCCGGTGAACGAGCCGGGGCCCTCCGAGACCGCTATGCAGCCCACGTCGCCCAGCGTATGCCCGCATTCCGCAAGCAGCCCCGAGATCATGGGGACCAGGTTTTTCAGATGGCCCATCCCCTCATCGGAAAGCCTTTCGCGCACAGGCCCCGCGCCGTCCGCGAGCGCCACGGACGCCGCAGGGCCCGTCGTTTCAATCGCCAGTATCAGCATTCGTATGTGTATACCCTTTCTTCCCCGCAGATATCGCCGGACGGGCATTCAATCCTTATGACGAGGGCGTCGGGCGGCAGGAAGCCCGCCACCCTGTCCGCCCATTCGACCACCGTAAGCCCGCCGCCGTAGAAGTATTCCTCGAAGCCCAGCCCGCGCATCTCGTCGCTGCCGCCAAGCCTGTAGACGTCGAAATGGTAGAGGGGCAGGCGGCCCCCGCCGTATTCGTGTATGAGGGCGAAGCTGGGGCTGGTGACGGGCCCTTCCGCGCCCAGGCCCTCCGCTATGGCCCTGACGAGCGTCGTCTTGCCCATGCCCAGCCCGCCGACAAGCCCTATCACCATGCCGGCGCGGGCCAGATCCGCCAGCCATAGCCCAAACTCGCGCGTTTCCCGCAGGGTCTTGACGTGTTTCACGTGTTTTTCAGGTTTTTTTCCCATGGCAAAAATGGCGCTTAAACCAAGCGGGCGTGAAGCGTCGTTCAGTGACCGCCGTGCAGATAGCGCGACACCCGCTTGTAGAGGACAAAGGTGATTATCGCGTTCAGCCCCGCCTTCACGAGGTTGAAGGGTATTATTCCCGGCAGCATCAGGGCCTTTACCTCCTCGACGGGCCAGCCCGTAAACGCCGGCGTTATCGTCAGGTTGGCGGGGATCATCACGGCGGTCATCGCGATGACACCGCATACGAGGGCCAGCGCGGCCATCCTCTTGCTCTTGTTCAGCCTGTATACGGAGCCGGCCGCCGCCACGAAGGCCCCTGTGGCTATTATGTGCATCAGTATGCCGTATGGCCCGCTCATCGCGCTCACGGTAAGGCCCTGCACCAGCGACACGACGGCCGCGAGCAGCAGCCCGGCCAGAGGGCCGAACGCGAAGGCGGCTATGAGGATCGGCACGTCGGCGGGGTCGTACTCCAGAAAGGGCGCCGCAGGTATTATCGACACGTGTATGAGGGATACCAGAACGATGGATATCGCGCCCAGCACGCCCATCTTGGCGATCTGGATCGTCTTCCTGCGCACATTCAGCCTTCCGGCCGCGTTGTCTTCGCCGTCTCTCATCTTTGCCTCCTCCATGCTGTCTCCGGGCCCAATGCGGCAAGGCATCGGCCCGGAAGCAGTACACGGGCCGCAGTGGCCCGCCACGGCCGTACCCGCGATGCGCGATGCGCGCGGGGCCGGCGCAAACATTCCCGTCGGAGGCTCTATTCCGCGTCGCCGCCAATAAAAACCCCCTGAATCGATTCAAGGGGGGTGGTAGCCCCGCCGCCAAGGGCGACTCTGGAAGGCGGGCCGGACAGGCAGTGCGTCCGGGGCCGTTTCCTAGCGTTCCCTGAATGCGACAGGACAGCAAAACAGCACAAGAAGTTTTGTCTTGTTTTGTTTCTTTCATCCGGACTGTCGGAAGCGACGGCCGATTCGCGCCCGCAGGTCTGGCGGACGGAACGGACCGACGTTTCCCTTACCGTCGGCGCCGGGATCAAACCGGCTCGGCCCGCGCCCCGGACGCATTAAGTCGCTGCGCGGAAATAAGCTTTACATCTGGCTTGTCTTTTTTCCGCCAGGCTGCGTCGCAAAGCCTCGCCGAACCTTCGGGTTCGCCTGCGTTTTGCGCCTTGCCTGACGAAAAAAATCCTGCGTCAGATTTGCAAACTTTATTTCCGCACAGCTCCTAAGCGCCATGGGGCACGACGGGCTCGCGGACTCGTGGCCTCCGCAGCCCCGCAGCACTGCTGCCGGGACAACGGGAGGGCCCTTTACCGCCGGTGAGGAATTTCGCCTCGCCCTGAAACAGATTCTATCTGCATATGATAATACTACAAAAGCCTGGCTTCTGTCAATAGGCGGCGCGCAAATTCCACGTGGACGGCGCGAAATTCCACTATGTCGTCGGCGAACTCATGCCTTACGCGGCTTTCGCCCCGCACATCCTCCTTGAATATGAGGATATAATTTCAAAGCTTTACATCTTGGATCTTGACCCGATGAAATCCGTTGTCGCTCCGCTGTATTCAAACACGGGCAGACCTTCGAACCACCAACCCGAAATCTTCCGTACCTTTGTGATTATGTCCGGACTCGGTATCCGCATCGACGATTGGCGCGAAAAACTCAAGAACAATCAAATCCTTCGAAGTCACCAACCACCGCTTCAAGCGGTGGTTTGCCGTCAGCCCCTCCGGGGCATATTGCCTGCACCGCCTAAAGGCGGGTTTCGCAAGCCAACACCTTTGCCGGTTGCCCCTAAAGGGG
>JAISXZ010000135.1 GCA_031270275.1 Eubacteriales Family XIII. Incertae Sedis bacterium
AAAGGACGGTCGGCATATGCTCGCCGGGCTTCGATGTGCCGCGCCCCGCGCCCGCGATATCGTCGCTGGGCGCCCTAGGCATAGACGCGACGGCGCTCGGCACGACCGTGACCATAACGGGAAGCGCGGCCATGCCGGACTTCGGCACGGGCTTCCTCACGGACCCCTCGCGCTTTACGCTCGAGATATCCCACTCGGCGCTGGACGCGTCCGTAAGCGCGGACGCGCTGGAATGGCAGCGCGAGATATCTGTCGTCGGCGGCGTCGCCGCCACGCAGCCGGCCCTAGGGCTCACGCTTTTCACCTTCGACATGCTCGAGGACGTGATACCCGACGTCAGGCTGTCGACCGACCAGGCGACGCTGTACCTCGACTTCCCGAAGCCCGCCCTTCCCTTCGACCCGTGGATGGACGGGAAGCTCACGGTGATGCTCGATCCGGGGCATGGCGAGGAGACGCCGGGCAAGAGAAGCCCCGACGGCACGCTGCTGGAATACGAGTTCAACAGGGACATGGCCTCGCGCATAAAGCGTCACCTGGAAAGGCACGGCATCGAGGTGCTGCTGACCGTCGAGGACAACACCGACGTGCCCCTGGCCGAACGCTGCAAGAAGGCGAACGAGTCCGACGCGGACATCTTCGTCAGCGTCCACGCCAACGCCTACGGCGACGGCTGGAACGATGTCGGCGGCTGGGAGATCTATGTGTACAGGAAGGGCAGCTACTCCGAGCGGCTGGCGAAGGCCATACAGGACGCGAGCATACCCGCCAGCGGGCTCACGGACCGCGGCCTTAAGGCCAACCGGCTGTATGTGGTGAGGAACGTCAACATGCCGGCCGTGCTGATAGAGCACGCCTTCTACACGAACAGATCGGAGGTGGAGCTTTTGAAGTCGCCGGAGGCGCGGGAGGCGTTCGCGATAATGGATGTCAAGGGCATGCTGCAGTTCCTGAACGTCGCCTGGATAGAGCCCTGATAGGTTACTGACCCCATGGCGCCGCTTCGCGCCGCCACAAATAATTGCTGAAGATGTCTCAGTGTCCGGCGCGATCGCTTGTATGGGTCAGTAAATTTAAGAGCCCTCCGGGCAGTGTGAAAAAGTATTTTCACACTTGCTCACGCGCCACGCCATTTTTGCCCATCTCGGAACCTGATTGCGATTATTGGCTTCCTCACGTACCAGGCAGTACGCTCCGGGAGCCAAAATCGCCCCCAGAACCCGATCTGGACAAAACTTGCGCGGCGCGTGAGCAGTTTCGATTTAAGTAGGTTAGTAACGGGATCGCTGCGAAATAAACCTGGGGGGGGGTTCAGTCCTCGATCCTGGAGATGTTCGCCCCCAGGCCCCTTAGCTTCCCCATGAAGTCCGAGTATCCCCTTTCGATGTGGTATATCTCGGATATCTCGGTCGAGCCCTCCGCCGCCAGGCCCGCGAGCGCCAGGGCCGCGCCCGCCCTGAGGTCCGTCGCCAGCACCTGTGCGCCGCGCATGAGCCGGCCCCCCTCTATCATGGCTATGCTGCCCTCTATCTTTATGCTGGCGCCCATGCGGTTGAGCTCGCCTATGTGCATGTACCTGTTTTCGAACACCGTCTCTATCACGACGCTGGGCCCCTCCACGGTGGCCAGGAAGGCCATGAACTGCGACTGCATGTCCGTCGGGAAGCCGGGATAGGGCAGGGTCTTTACGTCCGTCGAGACGAGCCGCCCCCCGCTTGCGTCGACGCGCATGCTGTCGCCGCCGCCGTCTATCGACACGCCGCACTCCCTGAGCTTGGCGGCCACCGGCTTCACGTGGTCGGGAACGACGTTCCTTATGACGACGCTGCCGCGCGTTATGGCGGCGGCTATCATGAAGGTGCCCGTCTCGATCCTGTCGGGTATCACGGAATGCCTTGCCCCCTTCAGCGATCCGACGCCCTCTATCTTTATGGTGTCCGTGCCCGCGCCCTTTATCCTGGCCCCCATCTTGTTCAGGAAGTTCGCGAGGTCCACTATCTCCGGCTCCTCGGCCACGTTCTCCAGTATGGTCACGCCCTCGGCCAGCACGGCCGCCATCATTATGTTCTCGGTCGCGCCCACGCTGGGGAAATCGAGGTAGATATTGCTGCCGTGAAGCCTGTCGGCCGTCGCCTCGACAAAGCCGTTCCCCTCCTCTATGGCCGCCCCCAGCGCCCTGAAGCCCTTCAGGTGCAGATTTATCGGGCGCGCCCCTATGGCGCAGCCGCCGGGGAGCGAGATCCTCGCCTTGCCGGTCCTTGCCAGCAGCGGCCCCATGACGAGTATGGAGGCCCGCATCTTCTTCACGAGCTCGTAGGGCGCCTCCACGGAGCCTATGTCCCGCGTCTGCAGCAGCAGCCTGTTGCCGCCGTAGTCCTCGCCGACCTCGGAGCCTATGCTCCGAAGCAGCCCGCACATAACGTCTACGTCCCGCAGCGCCGGCACGTCGTTAAGCTCGCAGCCGTCCTCGGTGAGCAGGGCCGCCGCCATTATGGGGAGCACCGCGTTCTTCGAGCCGCTGACCTCGACCTCGCCCGACAGCGCCCCGCTTTGCTTTATGATGAACTTTGCCAAATGAAGCCTCCATGCACGCCGGATGCAAAATATACGCAAGGGTATTGTAACATAAACGCGGCGCGAAGCAAAGCGTTTATGGTACAATCCGCCATGCGCGTTTTCGCCGCAGGCGAAAAAATCGCGCGGCATTCCAGACTGTAGAATAGCCGCAGCCCCTGTGCGGCTATTGTACCATTGAATCCGGCGCAAAGCAAAGGGTTTATGGCGCAGGGGGAAAAATCGCGCGACGCGTGCGCGACCCACGCGCACCGCATGGCCTGGGCATGGCGCAGATTGTGACAGCAATTGGCACATTTTGCGCCAATTGGCACATGTTCGCGCCGCAGCCGCCCGCCCGCGGCTGGCCTCCCCGGCCCCGTCGCGCCGCAGCCGCCTCGCTTTCCCCCGTACACGCCTGCCATTCAGCTCCCTGGCGATTTTTATTGCCTGTCCCCTCCCCTTCCCCGCCCGCTGGCACAATCCTTGCTGTTATAATGTGCTGCGGTTATTCCGTGCGGCCGCCGGCGGCCGCTCCGAAAACGCGGCG
>JAISXZ010000150.1 GCA_031270275.1 Eubacteriales Family XIII. Incertae Sedis bacterium
TTTTTCCGACGCGACTATCTCTTTGCCGTCGTAGTAGTTGCAGTTCGGGCAGACCCTGTGCGGCAGCTTGGGCTCGTGGCAGTGGGGGCAGACGGAAAGCCCCGGCGCCCTCATCTTCATGTTGGGCGCCCTGCGCGAATCGCGCTTCGCCTTTGACGTCCTTCTCTTTGGAACAGCCATCTCATCCTCCGTAACAATATTTGATCGGCGGGGCGACAGAACCCGCTTGCGCCCGATCCGGCAAGGCCGGACGGCGCAGTAAACTTCCTCGCAGCCATCCCATCCAGTATACATTCCGGGACGGCGCCTTGTCAATGGGCAAAACTGGCGTGGACGCTGAGTAGTAACACCGCTATTGCTACTGCTCAAGGATCCACAGTTCGCGGCGGGCGGGGCGGCGGGCATGCCCCCGCTTCCGTCACACACCGGGTATTTCTTGCGGTTTTGCTCACAGACTTTGGGAACTTGCTCAAACTCGCTTCGCTCAAACAGTGAGCCAAGTTCACCAAAGTCTTTGCTCGCAAAACCGAGAAATACAGCCGGTTTGCTCCAAGTCAGCGGGGGCATGCCCGCCGCCCCGCCCGCCTTTGATTCCGTCACAAAGCGGGTATTTCCGGCGGGTTTGCTCCACGTCAGCGGGGGCATGCCCGCCGCCCCGCCCGCCTTTGATTCGGCAGCCTGTAACATAAAGTTAATATATTATTTTGGTTTACCACCTTTATTTTTCCGGCAATCAGGTATAGAATGTTGTTGCCTGACATGAACAGACATTGCGCGAATCGGCGGCCGGTTTGGCTGGCCGCCGATTCCGCGCAGTATCTGATCCGGCAGGGCAGCGCTAGTGCCCGCTGGCAATCCATCGGTTGATTCTGTTCGTCGAACAAGACGATATCCTTCGAAAGCGCCCACCGTCGCATGACTGAAAAATCAAAGACTGCCGCCATGCATAGCGTGGCGGACGCGTCCGCGCCTAACGCAAAAGCAGGCGGGAAGACAAAAAAAACAGGAACCGACGGCGGGACGACCGTTTTTCTGCTGCCCTTTCTCATAGCCTTTGTGGTTTTCACCGCCCTGCTTACGCCAGCGATGGCGGCTGTGAGCGATTTCAGGCCCTTTGCGGGCCCCGTCGCCGAGGACGGCGAGGATGGCGAGGGCGACGGGCCTGCCGTCATACTTGAGCAGGACTTCGACTATTTCGTAGCCAGCAACAGCCCCTTCTACGCGGCCTTCAAGGACGTCAACCGCGTCAACGTGCTTCTGCTCGGCGTCAAATCAGGGCTTGCCGACACGATAATGCTCGTTAGCCTGGACGTGGACGCCCAGCGCGTCGACGTCATATCGGTGCCGAGGGACACGTACTACCACAGGAGCGGCTACAACGACGACGCGGAGAACAAGATAAACGCGGCCTACAGGAAAAATCCCCTGAACTCGGCCATCGCCGTCAGCGACGTACTGCTCGGCATGCCCATAAACTACTACGCGGTCGTGGAGGACAAGGGCGTCGCCGAGATCGTGGACTACATAGGCGGCGTCACCATCGACGTGCCGACGGACATGAAATACAGGGATCCCTACGACAAGCCCCCCCTGGTCATCGACATCAAGAAGGGCGTGCAGACCCTGGACGGCGAGAACGCCGTGAAGTTCCTGCGATTCAGGGATACCTACAAGGAAGGCGACATCGGCCGCGTGAAGGCGCAGCAGTCCTTCATAAAGGAAGCCCTTAAGCAGGCGCTCAAGTCGAATCTGCCGGGACTCGCCGCCAAGGTAGCGGAAAACGTGAGCTCGGACATGCCGCTGGGGACCATGCTGTACCTGGCGAGCAAGGTCGCGGGCATGTCGGGCGACAGCATGGAGACGCACACCCTGCCTGGAACCGCCATGACGAGCCCCCCCTGGTACATCTATCCTGATACATCCGGCATAGAGGGGCTTATCCGCGAGATATACTCCGTGGAGCCGGAGACGAGCAGCGGGGCCGCGATCTCCGGCGCCGCGATCTCCGGCGGGGCCGTCACCAAAGGCGGCGTGACCAAGAGCAGCGTAAGGGCCACGAAGGCGCGCTGAACGCCCTTTCCCATCCCGGATTTTTTATTCTGTCGGCCTCTACTCTGCGATTTTTGTTCCGCAACTGATTTTTGTTTTTATTCCACGCCTTTGATTCTATAAAGCCCAACGCCGATGTAAACGAAAGGAAGCGCGCCTCGCGGCGCCAAAAACGAAGATGGACGAAGCAACGCTCAAGGCCAAAAAAATCGCGGAACTGCGCGAGATCGCGAAGGCGTTCAGGGTTCCGGGATACGACAAACTCAAAAAAGCGGAGCTGCTGGCGGCGCTCTGCGCGGAAAGCGGCGGAACCGGCGGCGCGGACACGGGCGCGAAGGACAGCCCGCCGGCCAGGACGCCGGGCAGGCCGGGGCGGCCGAGGCGCACGGACAGGGACGGGACTGACGGGGCGCCGGCCAAGACGCCAGGCAGGCCGGGGCGGCCGAGGCGCACGGACACAGCCGAGAATGACGGGGCGCCGGCCAGGACGCCGGGCAGGCCGGGGCGACCCAGGCGCACAGACACAGCCGAGAATGACGGGGCGCCGGCCAGGACGCCGGGCAGGCCGGGGCGGCCCAGGCGCGTAGACAGGGACGAGAAGGACGGGACGCCGGCCGAGGCGGCCCTGCGGCAGGACGCGCCGGAGGAAGCGACGGCCGCAGCGGCCACGGCGGCAGCGACAGCCACGGCAGCAGCCCCAGCGGCGGCGGCGACAGCCACGGCGGCGACGGCAGCAGCGACAGCCCCGGCGACAGCCCCGGCGGCGAGACAGGAGCCGGCGGCGCGGACAGCGGGACGGGGCGAGCGCGGGCGGGAAGGCGCGAGGTCCGAACTCCAGGACGGCGACGAAGGCAAGGGCCGCCACGAGGTGGAGGGCATACTGGAGATAGCCGAGGGCGGCTTCGGCTTCCTGCGCTTCCACAACTTCCTCACCAGCGAGAAGGACGTCTACGTGTCGCCCTCGCAGATAAGGCGCTTCAACCTCAAGACGGGCGACAAGGTGACCGGCGTGGCGCGCAGGCCCAACGACGGCGAGCGCTTCGGGGCGCTGCTCTACGTGTCCAAGGTCAACGGCGACGAGCTCGGCGTGTCCGTAGGGAGGCCCGATTTCGACAACCTCACGCCCATATTCCCCATGGAGAGGCTGAACCTCGAGGACGGCACGCGCGATCTGTCCATGCGCCTGATAAACCTCGTCGCGCCCATAGGGAAGGGGCAGCGGGGGCTGATAGTCGCGCCGCCCAAGGCGGGCAAGACCATACTGCTCAAAAAGGTCGCGAACACCATAGAGAAGCTCCATCCCGAGTCCGAGCTCATAGTCCTGCTGGTGGACGAGAGGCCGGAGGAGGTCACGGACATGCAGCGTTCGATAAGCGGCGAGGTGATATACTCCACGTTCGACGAGCTGCCCCAGAACCACGTGAAGGTGGCCGAGATGGTCCTGGCGCGGGCGCAGCGGCTCGTGGAGCACGGCAAGGACGTCGTTATACTGCTGGACAGCATCACGCGGCTCGCGAGGGCCTACAACCTGGTGGTGCCGCCCTCGGGCCGGACGCTCTCGGGCGGGCTCGATCCCGGCGCCCTGCACAAGCCCAAGAAATTCTTCGGCGCCGCGAGGAAGATGGAGGAGGGCGGCAGCATAACCATACTCGCGACGGCCCTGGTCGAGACCGGCAGCAGGATGGACGACGTCATATTCGAGGAATTCAAGGGTACGGGCAATATGGAGCTGCATCTCGACAGAAAGCTGTCCGAGAAGCGCATATTCCCCGCCATCAACCTCAACAAGTCGGGCACGAGGCGCGAGGACCTGCTCATGAACCAGGACGAGCTCGAGGCCATATGGATAATGCGCAGGGCCATGGCCAACCTCGGCACGCAGGAAGTCACGGAAACGATAATAGACAACCTCACGCACACGAGGACGAACGCCGACTTCATAAGCGTGATACGCAGGGCGCTGACGAGGAACGACAGGGCCGTATAGCGGCTGAGCGGCTGTCGTCCCCCGCTTGACACTCAGATTGAGACCGTCCGGCGCGTGCGCCGGCCCTGTTCGGAGCCAGGTTCCGAGATGGGCAAAAATGGCGTGGCGGGCGAGCAGTAACCAACTTAAATCGAGACTGCTCACACGCCGCGTCAGTTTTGTCCAGATCGGGTTCTGGGGGCGGTTTTGGCTCCCGGAGCGTACTGCCTGGTACGTGAGGAAGCCAATAATCGCAGCCAGGTTCCGAGATGGGCAAAAATGGCGTGGCGGGTGAGCAGTAACAATGATATGGGGCTGGAGATAAAGGAGATACTGAAAATAGCCGAGGCGCGCCTCACGGAAGCCGGCTGCGACGAGGCCAGGCTCGACGCGGAGGCGCTGCTCTGTTTTTTGCTGCGCCTCGACAGGGGCGCGCTGTTCATGCGTTGGAGCGATACCCTGGGCGACAAGGGCTGCGAAGCCTACTTCGGGCTCGTGGACGAGCGCGCGGGGAGGAAGCCCCTGCAATACATAACCGGCGAGCGGGATTTCATGGGCGTAAGGCTCGCGGCGGACAGGCGGGCGCTCATCCCGAGGCGCGAGACGGAGGCCTTGGCGGAGGCCGCGACAGAGCATATGCGGGCCGGCAGGCAGCCCGTCGGCGGCTGGCGCGCTCTGGATCTGTGCACGGGCGGCGGGGCGCTCGCCATAAGCATATGCGCCGCGAACGCCTCCGTCAGGATGACGGCCTCCGACATAAGCGGCGACGCCCTGGCGCTCGCCCGCGAGAACGCCGCGTCCAACAGGCTGCAGGGCCGCATAAAGTTCGTGCGCAGCGACATGTTCGACGGGCTTAGGGCCGGCCTCGGCAGCGCGGGCTTCGACCTGATAGTGTCCAACCCGCCCTACATAAGGAGTGGCGACATACAGGGGCTGCAGCCCGAGATATCCCTGCACGAGCCCGCCCTGGCCCTCGACGGCGGGGAGGACGGCCTGGACGCGTACAGGCGCATAGCGGGGCGGGCGCACGCCTATCTGCGCAAAAAAGGCCGCGTCTTCCTGGAGATAGGCCACGACCAGGCGGAGGCGGTAACCGAGCTGCTTCTGCGGGAGGGAAGCTACGGGCCGCCGACAGTCACAAAGGACCTGGGGGGAAACGACAGGGTCGTGGCCTTCGGGCTTAAAGGGTGACGGTTCCGGGCAAAAATGGCGTGGCGGGTGGGTAGTGACCGATGAGGGGGGGATTAAGATGATTTTGGTTTGCGGCGGCGCCGGCTACATAGGCAGCCACGCCTGCGTCGCCCTTTTGGAGTCGGGATACGAGGTGCTGGTCGCGGACGACCTTTCCAATTCAAGCGGCAAGGTCCTGGGGCGCATCGAGCAGATAACGGGGAAAAAGCCCGCCTTCGCGGAGATTGACCTCTGCGACGGCGAGGCTACGGAGAGGCTTTTCTGGGAAAACCCCGACATAGACGCCGTAATGCACTTCGCGGGCTTCAAGGCCGTCGGCGAGAGCGTCGCGAAGCCCCTGAAATACTTCACGAACAACCTGAGAAGCACCCTTTCGATCCTGAACGCGATGAAGCGCTTCAACGTGAGGAAGATGGTCTTCTCGTCCTCGGCGACGGTGTACGGCAACCCCGCCGCGGCGCCGATAAAAGAGGGCTTCCCCCTCGGGGCCACGAGCCCCTACGGCGCCACGAAACTGATGATCGAGAGGATGCTGCAGGACTGCGGCAGGGCGGATCACGAGTTCAAGGCCGTGCTGCTGCGCTACTTCAACCCGATAGGCGCGCACAAGAGCGGCCTCATCGGCGAGGATCCGATGGGGGTGCCAAGCAACCTCGTCCCCTATATCGCCCAGGTCGCCATAGGGAAGATAGAGGAGCTCAGGGTCTTCGGCAGCGACTACGGGACCAAGGACGGCAAGGGGGTGCGCGACTACATCCACGTGATGGATCTGGCCCAGGGACATGTCGCCGCGATCCGAAAGCTCGACGACAGGAGGATGGGCGTCCGGGACGGCTGCCTCTTGTTCAACCTGGGTAC
>JAISXZ010000174.1 GCA_031270275.1 Eubacteriales Family XIII. Incertae Sedis bacterium
CATGCTTGGCGTAAGGCTTTTTAAGCGTACGCATTCAGAGGTCTCGCTCACGGAAGCGGGGGAATATTTTTTGGATCAGGCCTTGGAACTGCTCGAAAAAACAAAAAGCATGATCTCCACGACCAAAGGATTCGCTCAAGAAAAAGCGGGGTGGAGCGGGAGAATCTCGGTAGCTTTTGACAACAAGCTGAACTATTGGGATTTTTACTTTAGCAGGATACCTTCCGTGCTCCAGAAGGCGGTCGGCGACAGGAAGCCCTTCGTGGACTGCCAATTCATGGAACTGAACGCGATAATCAAATCCATGAAGAAAGGGCTGGTCGATGTCGGCCTTACTGTTCATTTCCACCCGCCGGGCCTGAGGGAAACCAGGTTTCTAAACCTGATCAAGTTTGCCAGACGGCAGGTGCTGTGGGTCAACACGCTTGCGTTGTTGGTTCCAAAAAAGTATGACAAATTGAATCTGGCTATGGCCTCGGATGTGGATGCGGTTTCCGAACTGGATTTTCTCGTCCTCGTGAACGACTCGACGTTTTTGGCAGAGAGGGTAGGATATCTCGCCAACGCCAACATTTTCACGTCCGTTCGCTTTTGCGACGACTGGTCCGACATGAAGGCGCGGATATCGCTCGGCGAGGGCTTTTGCATGATATCGACCATCGCGGCTCGTATGGAGACGAACGATGACATAGGCCTGCTGTCGTTGGACGAAACCGACGCGAGGCTGGATGCGGAGATGGTCGTTTTTTGGAAGGATCATGGCAAGGGGGACATCGACTCCATCATCCACGCATTCGCGGACGGCTCTCAAGAAGGGATTTGCATGGACTTTCTTTGAGCGTCTGAACTGCTCCTGCAAAATCCGTTTGTCATAACGGCACCAACACGTAGAATAGCCGCAGCCCCTATGCGGCTATTCTATCACTGCGCCCGAGTTGACAAAAGGCATCCTGCTATAGGGTTCCCTTGGCGTACAAAGCCGCGTTTTTCCCCGCCATGCGCCCCGAATAGAGAGTGAAACTGAGTTCCGACCCAAAATACGCGTACCCGACATTGAGCCATCCGCTAGTGCAGACGCCCGCCGCGTAAAGCCCTTTTATCGGGCGCAGACCAGGGTCTACGACGTTCAGTCTGTAATTTACCCGGATGCCGCCGATGCATGTGTCGATTCCCGAGGGCGCTTGGAACACGTAGTACGGCGGGCTTTCAAGCGGGAATAGGTGCCGCGGATCCTTGAGGAAATCAGCGTCGTATTTGTGCTTGCAGTGCTTGTTGTATCTCTCGAACGTGTTTTCCAACGTTTCGAAATCGCAACCCGTGTATTCCGCGATCTCCGCAAGGTCGGCGCACCTTTTCACCCTTCCGGCCTGCTCTTCCTTATCGATGTCGCCCATCAGGTTCGCGAGCCAAAATCCATCGTAAACGTTCGCTTTGTAGAAATCGAATTTATCGTCCGCGAGAGATTCCACGTTCTTGCGCTTCTCCGCGCTGACGATGTCCGAAGAGGCAGCCATGTTTTCAAACAAAGTCGTTACCGCGTTTTTCTCGATCATGTCCTTCACGATCCTGTCATCGAATATCGCGAACGTCATCTTGCCGGGCTGCTTGTCCGTCGCGAAACTGAGCGTCCACCCGAAATTGGAATCTGTCCAAAGCCCCTCATTCGCGAAACGCTCACCGGCCGTGTTTATTTTCAGCGACTCCGGCCTTCGCAAAAACATGCCTGTGAGCTCGCTGTGTCCCGGACCGTGGTTGTGCGGGCCCATGAACAGAGTGGACACCTCTCCGACCTTCGCCCCGATCTCCTCTGCCATGACAAGCCCGTCCCCCGTGCTGTAGGGGAGCCGCGCCATGATCATGATATCTTCGTATGTTTCGCCGCCATAGAAGCGCGCGATCAGATCCTTGTTGTTTGAGATCGACCCCGTCGCGAGGACGACGCTCTTCGCATTGACGAGAACAGCCCCCTCTTTGCTCTCCGCCTCGACGCCGCACACGACGTCGGCATCGTCGCGGAGCAGATGCGTCGCCCGCGTTTCCAGGCGAACCTCGATCCCCCTGCCCTCGGCCGCTTTCTTCATCGCCTTGAGCATTTGCGTGCCGGTCCGGCCGCGTGAGAGATCCGTTACGTGGTAGGTGCTCCTGCACAAATCCGGGAAGCCTTGGAATGGCGCGGCCGTCTCGAACTCGACGCCGAGGCCCTCGAGCCAGGCCACGCTTTCTCCGCTGCCGTTCATCCACTCGTGGACTAGCCTTGCGTCGCAGTTCCAGTACAGCATGTCGATGAGGTCGCGGAAGCACTCTTCCGCAGTATGGTGGATGCCCAGACGTTTCTGCACGGGGCTTTCGACAGCGAAAAACCCGCCGCAAATGCCCAATGTCCCGCCTACGCGCTTCGTCTTTTCGAGTATGACGACCTTTTCGGCGCCGGCGTCGCGCGCGTTTATGGCTGCGGCGAGACCCGCGCAGGCGCTCCCTATCACGCAGACGTCCGCGTCTATGGTTTCAAGGTATTCTTTGTTCATTTTCCCCTCCATCCCACCGCCCTGCGGCGACGCAAATTCAGCTCGAAAAACAAATTTTCAATTCTCTGTTTAATACTTCAAAATCCTTTCCTGCCCGTTTACTGGTTCAATGGATACTTTTCAACAAATTTTGGGATGTTCAAAGTCGAAATCAAGACGAAGACAACGATGAAAACCAAACCACCGGCGATATACGAGCCCTGCAGCGTCCCGTTCGACAGCTTCATCGTGAAAGCGATAAGGGCAAAGCACGACATACGGCCCACGATCGAGATAATGTTCAGCGGCGTGAATGCGGTTATGAAATCCCTGCGACCCCATAAGGACGCCGTGAGAGACACCGGCCAGTTTGCGCTGCCTCCAAGGCAAAATCCCATGAGCGCAACGCTGACCATGATAATCGGAATGCCGTTCTCCACCATGCCTGCCATGACGTTGAGGAAAAAACCGACGGCGTATGAGGCCGCGTAAATCATGACCGCCTTGCGCGTCCCCCTCTTTTGGTCGATCACGCCCCATAGGTAGCTGCCTACGATACCGACGCCGCCGACGAAAATCGCGTTGATCAGCAACGCCTCGTTCTCCGTATAGCCGAATTCCCTCAGTCTGACGATCTGTTGCATCATCCCCAGACCGGAGCCCAGATAGCAAAGCGCCGTCGTGACGGCAATGATCCAGAATTCTTTTTTCGTCAGGATCTGGCCCATTGTCCATACGCCGGCGCGATCTGCGGAAATCAGCTCCGAGATCGGGGGGAGGCCGTTTTCTTTTTCCTGTTGCGGCGTGATATTGTCCGGGTGCAGGCCAATGTCCTCTGGCCTGTTGCGAATCATGAAATGCCCTCCCGCGCCGATGACAATCATGACGATGCCAAACACCATCGTGGCTCCAGATATTCCTATGCGATTCAAGAGGAAGGCGAGCATCGGCAGAAACACGATGGAAACCGCATTGTTCCCGATAGTGACGATGCCCATGACAAGACCCTTTTTCCGAGGGAACCACTCGCTCGCCATGTTTGCGCACGCGCTCCATGTCAAGCCGTTCAGGAAAGCGACAGTGACCGTGTACGTGGCAACGTAGAACACGAAATTCTGCGACTGGCCGTAAATGATGAAGAAGACGCCGGAAACGATGTACATCACCGTCGCGGGTATTCTGCCTCCAGTCTTCTTGATCCAGAACATGAAAACCACGTATGCGACCAGCGAAATGTACCCTGCGATGCTTGCCGCAACCAATAGATCCGCCGCTTCCATGCCCCTGTCCTGAGAAAACCTCGGAACTAGCAGATTCGTCCCATCCGCCGTGATGCCGACGTTGAAGAGTAGGGCAATGAAATAGTATATGACGAACATCCAGCCAAATCGGCCGAAGTTCAGGTTCGTCATGATTTTGGGTACCGTCGGCTTGTTGTTCTGTGTACTCATTTTTCCCTCCATTCCTCCGTCCTGCGGCGGCACAAATCCTGCTCCCTCTTTTGCGTCGGCTCCGAATGGTTGCCACGTCGTCCCTATAGGGACCAAACCGTGCGGAACGCGTCACGCGTACACGTCTGGATGCTGCCCGGGGCGTCACAGTCACCCAGCAAGTGGATCTCCTTGCCCGGCCAAAACAGCGCCAACGCCTCCTCTTGTTTCGGTTTGTTTCCGACCGCATAAAGCACCGTGTCCCCCTCCGCGAAATGTTCCCCTTGCGAGTCCTTCCAAACGACCCCCTTGTCCGTGACGGAAAGGCACCGCGCGCCGCATGCGAAAGAGAAGAGGGGATCCCTTTCCCACTCGTCGAAATACCTTGCCCGATAATGTATTGGCGTCGCATCAAGCATGAGCTCTTCCCTTTCCTCAATGACAAAGACCGCGCGGCCTTTTCTTGTAAGGTAGAACCCTGTTTCCACGCCGACATCCCCGCCCCCGATGATCACGACTTTCTCGCCGACCCTCTCGTCTTTTCCGTAAATCTCGGCTGCCGCGACGACGTTTTCGCCTTCAATGCCGGGGATGTCCGGCATTGAAGGCGTCGAGCCGACGCACGCGAAAATCTCGTCATAGTCCCCGAGCGCCAGCGTCTCCTTCGTCGCCGCAAAATTCAGGCGGACGTCGACGCCTTTGTCCTCCATGTTTTTTCGTGTCAGCCATGAAATGTAGTTCGAGACGGGCCATTTGAACGGCACATGCCTCTGGGTGTTCAGCTGGCCTCCGAGCTCTCCGTTTTTTTCAAACAAGGTGACGCGGTGTCCGTTGGCTGACGCGTACAGCGCCGCGCACATGCCCGCAGGGCCGCCCCCGACGACGGCGATGCTCTTCCTTTTTCTCACCGGGTTTTTCAAGTAGTCCACGCGGTGCTCGATGCCGAACAGCGGATTGACGGAGCAAACGCCCATGTGGGATTCGCGGTACGAGTTTCTGTGGCATTTGTTGCACTTGATGCACGGTACGATATCGTTAGCGCGGCCCTCCTTGCAGATGTCGCCCCAGTTCGGGTTGGAAATAAAGCTTCTCGTCATGCCCACGAGATCCAAATACCCTTCCGCAAGGGCGTTCTCCGCAAGGTCGGGGTGGCAGTAGCCGCTTACGGAGGAAATCAAGACGCCCGCCCCGCCGCTTTTTGCGACCCTTGCCGCTTCGGCAGTTGGCAGCGGCGGCTCGAAACCCATGTTGTGGACGTACTCCACGCTGTGTGGCCTGACCTGCAGGATGTCGATATGCCCTTGAGCCATCTTCGCGAACTCTTTCGTGTCCTCATAAGTCCAATGCTTGGCTGGATCCGGATCCTCCAAATCCAGGGCCGTGAAAGAAACTTCCACCGGGAACCCCTTCCCGCAACGCTCCTTGATTCGGTCACAGATCATGAATAAATATCGCGCACGGTTTTCAAGGCTCCCCCCGAACTCGTCGTCGCGTGTGTTCGTGCGGAGGGACAGGAAACGACCGGGCAGCATCAGCCTGTAGGCGGAATGCATGTATACCATGTCAAAGCCGCAGTCCTGCAGGATCGCAGCTTCTTCTGCGATTTTCTCGATGAGCTCGCGCATGATTTTTTCCGGCATGCGTTTTCCGGGCTCGTTGACGAAGCCCGCCCCTCCGCCGTCGCCCATCACGACGAAAGGCGGGATGTTGTCATCGACGTCGTAGCCTTCTGCGTTCCTACCGATCATCATGCAGGCTTTTGCCCCGTGGAAATGCAGCGCGTCGGCCAGCTGGCAAAAATAGTTTTGAACGGTGCTGTCGAAAATGTCGAAGCCGGGGAAATGTCCGAGCTGCGTCCCATGGTTGTATCCCCTTGTCCTAGTCGGCGGGTCCAAGCTCATCCCAGCGCTCATCGTCACATAGGCTGCGCCGTTCCTCGCCTTGTTTATGTAATGGCGGAACACCCCCTCCGCAGGGAAGGTTTCAGGACCCTGAAGGGAATGCGGCTTGCTCTGCGACGCGTAAAACCGGCTTCGCAAAAGCACATTGCCCACTTTGAGCGGTGAAAACATCCTCCTGTAATGAATCACGTTGCAGTCTTCCATGGATTTTCCTCCGTTCCCCCCCCTGCGGCAAGAATGCCGCGACAGCCGCCAATTCAACGCAATATCCAATTAACGGAGCAACAACGCAAAGATAACACACTTTGGAATGAAAGGGAAATAACCATATGGAATCAAAACGGCTCAAATCTATAACTCCGACCATATGGCGTGAAAAAGGCTGGGGGAAATCCGTCGTTGAAGTTTTATCAAAAGAGCTTCAAAAAGAGTTTCCCGGCGTTCAAGGCTTTTCCACGCGCAATCTCCGGTTAATGCGTAGCTTTTATATCGAGTATTCGCAGAATACAATTCTGCCATCGATCATGGCGAAAACCGAAAAGCCGGATATGCACCCGACGGGTGCAGAAATTCAAAAAGCAAATCTGCACCCAGCGGGTGCAGAAATTCATGGGGCTTCTTTGCCGCCGCTATTGGCGGAAATCGGCTGGAAGAAAAACGTCGTAATCATGGATATTTTGGAACGGATCGCCACGCTGCAGAAGAAGCGCGGCTGGAGCGGCTATCGCCTTGCCAAGGAGGCCGGCATACCTCAGTCCACGCTCTCCAACCTATACAAACGGAAGAACTCCCCGACCATATCGACCCTGGAGGCGGTATGCCGCGCCCTGGGCATATCCCTTTCCCAGTTTTTTGCCGGCGCCCGCGAGGCGTATGCGCTGACCGACGAGCAGAAATGGCTCCTGGATCGGTAGGCGCTTGCTCAAGCAGGGCCAGAAAGAGGGTGTGGCGGCCTATGTGCGCGGCTGCCTGCAGCGATAGGCGCCCCCGCCGAAAATGCCAGGCGGCGCGCAGGCCCCTTGACAGGGCCGGATCCGCCATGGTATAATTTCGGCATGGGAACGGGCTGGCGGGGCGCGGGCTTCATGAAGGGGCCGCGTCCGCGCAGTTCCCCGGCACGGGCGCCATACGGGCCCGCAGCCGGCGGCGCAGAGCCGCGCGGGGCCCGCGCGGCCAGGATCTGAGGACACCATTCGGAATATCGTCAAAACGTCGGTCACGAAGGCTGGCGGGGCTGCGAGAATGCGGCTTCGTTTGTTTGCGTGGCCTTGTTTTTTGCGCAAGGCCGGAAGGAGGGACGGATCATGCATATGGCGGACGCGCTTATATCCCCTGCGGTCGGGGGCGTGATGTACGCCGCGAGCGCGGCGGCGATAGCCTACTCGACGGCAAAGATCAAGAACGACACGCTATGCGAGAAAAGGGTGCCCGTTATGGGCGTCGCGGGCGCGCTTGTGTTCGCGGGCCAGATGATAAACTTCACGATACCGGCCACGGGATCCAGCGGCCACATAGGCGGCGGCATGCTGCTGGCTGGGCTTATAGGGGGCCCGGCGGCGCTGCTGGCGATATCGGCGGTGCTGATCATCCAGTGCCTGTTTTTCGCGGACGGGGGGCTTCTGGCCTTGGGCTGCAATGTCTTCAACATGGGCGTCGTGCCCTGCCTGCTCGTCTACCCCCTTCTGTTCCGAAGGATTGCCGCGAGGTGGGCGGGCCATAGGGGCATCGCCGCGGCGTCCATCGTCTCCGTCGTCGTGAGCCTGCAGATAGGGGCCTTCGGCGTCGTGATCGAGACGCTCGCCTCAGGCGTGACGGCGCTGCCTTTCGCCGCCTTCGCCGCGCTCATGCAGCCCATCCATCTCGCGATAGGCGTGGTGGAGGGCATCGTGACGGCGGCCATACTCTGCTTCGTGTACGGCGCGAGGCCGGAAATCATCGAGAGCGCCGGCAAGGGGACGCGCATCGGCGGCGGGGTCCCGATAAAGAAGGTCGTGGCGGCGCTTGCCGTCGTGACCATCGCCACGGGCGGGCTGCTCGCGCTGTTCGCCTCGTCCTACCCGGACGGGCTGGAATGGTCTATAGAGGGCGTGACGGGCGCGGCGGAGCTTGAGGCGGGGGGCGCGGCCTTCGAGGGCGCGGCGGCGATCCAGGAGGCGACGGCCTTCATGCCCGACTACGGCTTCGCGGGCGACGACCCGCCGCCTGTAGGCACATCCGTGGCCGGCATAGCGGGCGGCGCGCTCACGCTGCTCTTGGCGGGCGGGACGGGCCTGATCATATCGAGGGCCAAGGCCAGGAAGAAGCAGGCCGCCTGAAGGGCGGCGGGCGCACGGAGGCAGGAATGTCGAAGATCCGCAGGAGCATACACGAAATGTACGCCTTGGAGCGGTTTTCCGCCGGCGGGACGGCAATACACGGCCTCCACCCGGCGGCGAAGCTGTTCTCCGCGATGTTTTTCATCGTCACGGTCGTGTCCTTCGACAGATACTCGCTCCTGTCCCTGACGCCCTATGCCTTCTATCCCGCGATACTCATGGCGCTGTCCGAGACGCCCTGCGGCATGCTGCTGCGCCGCTTCCTGATCGCCCTCCCGTTCTGCCTGTTCGCCGGCCTGTCGAACCTCGTGTTCGACCGCGCGCCCGCGTTCGCCCTCGGCGGCCTTGCGGTAAGCTTCGGTGCGCTGTCCCTGGCGGCGCTGCTTCTGCGCGCCTATCTCTGCGTCATGGCCGCGCTGATCCTTGTGGCGACGACGCGCATGGGCGAGATAACCGGGCAGCTGAGGCGCCTGCACGCGCCGGCGGCCCTTGTCGTCATGCTTGAGCTTACATACCGCTATATCGGCGTCCTCCTGGACGAGGCGGGCTCCATGCGCGCCGCCTATCTGCTGCGCGGCGGCCGGAGGGGGATCGAGATGCGGCACATGGGCAGCTTTGTCGGCGGGCTCGTCGTCCGCAGCTTTGACCGCGCGGAGCGGGTCTACGCGGCGATGAAGTGCCGCGGCTACGACATGCGCGAGCGCCGCGCCTCCCCCCGCGCGCTCTCGGCGAGGGATCTTGCCTTCGCCGCGTCCGTGGCTGTTCCCTGCGCGCTTTTCCGCGTCTTTCCCATAGGCGCGATGGCAAGCGCGCTGGCAGGCGGCTGATCCCATGCTTGTCGTCCGCGATCTGTGCGTGTCCTACCCCGACCGCGAAAACGCCGTGGACGGCCTGAGCTTCGAGATGGGCCAAGGGGAGAGCGTCGCCCTCGTGGGCGCGAACGGCGCGGGAAAGACAACCCTGCTGTTCGCGCTTGCCGGCGCGCTGGAGCCCTCCCGAGGCGAGATTTCCCTCGACGGCGCCCCGCTGGGTGGCAAAGCGGCGGACGCGGCGCGGCGGAAGATCGGCCTCGTCTTCCAGAACCCCGACGACCAGCTGTTCATGCCGAGCATATACGAAGACGTGGCGTTCGGCCCCCGCAATCTCGGCTGCACGGAGGGCGAGACGCGGGAGCTTGCGGAGGGCGCCCTATCCCGGCTCGGCATATCCCATCTGGCGCAGAGGTCCCCTCTCAGGCTGTCCGGGGGCGAGAAGCGCCTCGCCGCCATCGCGGCCGTCCTCGCCATGCGCCCCGACTATATCCTGATGGACGAGCCCACGGCCTTCCTGGATCCCCGCGCGAAGCGCGCGCTTGCCGCGCTGCTGTCGGGCCTGCCGCAGGGCCGGCTCATAGCCACGCACGACCTTGCCTTTGCGGAGCGGAACTGCTCCCGCGTCCTGCTGCTGAAGGACGGGCGGCTCGCGGCGGACGGCGGGGCCGGCATGCTGGGCGACGCGCCTCTGCTGGAGTCGGCGGGGCTTTTCTGAGTTTTTGGCGTTGATTTTTCACGCCGGACGGCATATAATGCTATCATGGAGGCGCTGGGTGCCGAAGGATCCGAGTGGCACGGGACGCGGGACACGGGCCGGACGCGCTCAGGGCTTCGATATGGCAGGAATCAAAGGAAAGGAGGAGTATGGCCGAAAAGCGGCCATACGGATCAGGGAATGGGCGATCTGAAAAGGATATTGGAGGTCTCGAGCCTTACCGCCTTCATAGGCGGCATAGCGGCAGCCATAATCGCGCCGCGCGTCGTCAAAAGCCGTTACGCGAGGAAGGCCGCCGTCTACGCCGTGGCAAAGGGCATGCAGCTCCAGGAGGACGCCATGTGCGCCATCGAGGGGATACGCGAGGATGCCCAGGACATCTATCACGAGGCCAGGGAGCGCGCCGGCAGGAAGGCTGCGGTGAGACCCGCCAAGGGCCAAGAGGCCGACTGATGCTGTACAGGATAGCGAGCGACGTGGAGGGCCGCGTCCGGCTGCGATGCGGGCGGCTCGCGTTCACGCGCGAGCAGGGCCTCTCGATCGGCGCCGCCTTGGCCTCGCAGCCCTTCGTCATCGGCTGCGAGGCCTCGCACCTTACCGGCAGCATACTGATACGCTACCCGGTCGGTTGCAGGGACGAGGCCCTTTCCTTCGTAGACGGCCTGGATCACGCCGCGCTGCCCCCCGCCCAAGGGGCCGACAGGGACGACGCCGCGCTTCTCGGCGAGGAATTCAGGGCGCGGCTGTTCCGCCTCGTCGTGGGCCGCGCGCTGCGCAGGCTGCTCCTTCCGCCGCTTCTTCGGAACATCTGGTATGTCTTCAGGGGGCTGCGCTTTCTGGCGCGGGCCTTCCGCGCTTCAAGGACAAAACGGCTCGGCGTCGAGACGCTGGACGCGGCGGCCATATGGGCCACGCTGGCCCAGGGGCAGTTCGCGACCGCCTCGTCCATAATGTTCCTGATATCCCTGTCCGATCTCCTGGAGGAATACACGCGCAGGAAGGCGAGGACGGCCCTGGCGAAAAGCCTGCTGATAAACGTGGATTCCGTGTGGGTGCTGCGGGGCGGCGCCGCCGTCTCCATCCCCGTCTCCGAGCTGAGGACGGGCGACACGGCCGTCGTGCGCACGGGCGCGATGATACCTGTCGACGGCATAGTGACGGGCGGCGAGGCCATGGTCAACCAGTCGTCGATGACGGGCGAGCCCGCCCCGCTGCGGAAATGCGAGGGAGGCGCCGTGTTCGCCGGCACCGTCGTGGAGGAAGGTTCGCTGGAGATCGAGGTCAAGGCCCTGCACAACGAGACGCGCATAAGCAGGATCATGGATCTCATAGACAGCGCGGAAGGGCTAAAGGCGAACGCGCAGGGGCGGGCCGAAAGGCTGGCGGACAGGATAGTGCCGTTCAACTTCCTGCTTGCCGCCGGCGTGTTCCTGTTCACGCGCAGCGTCGAAAAATCCGTCTACGCCCTGCTGGTCGATTATTCCTGCGCGATAAGGCTGGCGACGCCCATAGCCGTCATATCCGCGATGCACGAGGCCTCCACGCGCCACATGATGGTGAAGGGGGGCAAGTACCTCGAGGCCGTCGCGGAGGCCGACACCGTCGTGTTCGACAAGACAGGCACGCTCACGCTCGCGATGCCGCAGGTCAGCAGGGTGCTCCCCTTCGAAGGCTACTCGCGCGATGAGGCGCTGCGCCTTGCCGCCTGCCTTGAGGAGCATTTCCCGCACAGCGCCGCGCGGGCCATCGTCCGCAGGGCGAAGGATGAGGGGCTTCTGCACGACGAGGAGCACGCCCGCGTAGACTACGTCGTCGCGCACGGCATTGCCTCGACGCTCCACGGCAAGCGCGTAGTCATAGGCAGCAGGCACTTCATCTGCGATGACGAGGGCATAGCCATATCGAGCGATCAGGAGGCCCTTGCCGAGGCCGAGTCCGGCGGGGATTCCGCGATCTACCTGGCGGTGGACGGCAAGGTCGCCGGCATCGTGTTCATAAGCGACCGTCCGCGCCCGGAGGCGGCGGAGGCGATAGCGGGGCTGAGGCGGGCGGGCATAAGCCGCATCGTGATGCTGACGGGGGACAGCGAGCCCTCCGCCCGCGCGACATGCAGGCAGCTCGGCATAGACAGCTTCCACGCCCAGGCGCTGCCGGAGGACAAGGCCCGCATAGTCCGGGCGCTAAAGGCGGAAGGCAGGATGATAATCATGGTCGGCGACGGCGTGAACGACTCCCCCGCGCTGGCGGAGGCCGACGTCTCGGTGGCGATGAAGGATGCCTCGGACATAGCCAAGGAGGTAGCCGACATAACCCTGCTGCGGTCGGACCTGAGGGGCCTGCTTCTTCTGCGCGAGATAAGCGTGCGCCTGATGAAAAGGATAAAGAACAACTATCGCGGCATAATAGGCTTCAACAGCGCGCTGCTCGCCCTCGGGCTGGGCGGGCTGATAACGCCCGCAGGCTCCGCCCTGCTGCACAACGCCTCGACGATGCTGATAAGCGCGGCGAGCACGAGGCGGCTGGCGAAATGAAGGTTACTGCTCACGCGCCACGCCATTTTTGCCCATCTCGGAACCTGGGTTCGATTATTGGCTTCCTCAGGTACTAGGCAGTACGCTCCGGGAGCCAAAATCGCCCCCAGAACCCGATCTGAACAAATACTGCCGCGGCGTGTGAGTAGTTTCGATTTAAGTAGGTGAGTAGTAACAGCCGATGACAAATAGCCGTATTAATTTATGGCGAAACATTAATTTATGGCGAAACGTTGACACGGCACATATTATACGCTAAGATTGATCTGTTGGATCTAATGGGCCGACATTGCGCCCCAACGGACACGCGCGGCGACATATTTGGTTGAGGCCAGGACAGGCCCCCGATGCTTTCGAGCGGGGGCCTGTCCGCATTTCGGCCTTATCGGCCGTTTTCTCCGCCTGCTCTTTTCCCCGCGCCGCAGGCGGCGGCTGTTTTTCGGAGGTCTGGGTTTGGAAAGGCATTCTGTGATCGGCATATTTGCCGCAGCGGCGGTTTTTGCGCTCTCTGCCTGCGCTGTCCCGCCGGACGCGGCTGCGGATGGCGGGGCTACGGAGGGCTCTGTGCTCATAGGCGTCTTCGAGCCGCTGTCCGGCAGCGAAAGGGCCGGCGGGGCGGCGGAGATAGCGGGCATCGAGCTTGCGCACAGCCTGCGCCCCGAGGTCTTGGGCAGGCCCGTGGAGCTTGTGAGGTCGGACAACCGATCCGACCTGGACGGCGCGAGAAACGCGGCCAGGCTGCTGGCCTGGCGCGGCGTCTCCGTGGTCATCGGCAGCTACGGCAACACGCTGTCGCTGGCCGGCGGCGAGGTCTTCGAGGAGCTTGGCCTGCCCGCCATAGCCGTGACCAACGGCAACCCGCTCGTGACGAACACGAACGACTGCTATTTCAGGGTCAGGCCGCTCGACACCTTTCAGGGCGTGGCGGCCGCGAAGTACGCGGTGGAAAAGCTCGCCACCACCAGGGCCGCCGTAATGCGGGATACGGACAGCGACTATTCCGTCGCCATGTGCCAGGCGTTCTCCGACAAATACATATCGCTGACTGGAAACCCGGACGCCGTGGCCTACACATTCGACTATGGCGCCGGGACGGACGACTACTCATCGGGGCTCAGGGACATAAGGGACGCCGGCGCCGAGGCGGTCTTCCTGCCGGCCGAGGCCGGCGACGCGCTGGCGGCGGCGGGCCAGGCGCGCGAGATCGGGCTGGAGGCGGTCTTTGTGGGGACGGAGCTCTGGGAGGCGGACGACACGCTGCTGAAGGCCACGGACAGCGCCCTGCTTTCGAGGCTGGCCTTCTCGTCGGCGCAGGGGCGCGACTCCGGGCGGACCGCGCGGCGGGACGAGTTTCTAAGGGCGTTCAGCGCGCGCTTCGGCGGGGTAACCGAGCCCGGCCCGTCCGTGGCGCTGGGCTTCGATGCCTATATGCTTGCAATAGACGCCATAGAGAGGGCGGGCTCCGCTGAGCGCGGGGCCGTGCGGCAGGCCCTGGCCGAGACCCGCTCCTTCCCTGGGGCGTCCGGGGAGATAAGCTTCGACGAGAACGGCGACCCCATCAAGCCGGTCCCCATAATGGCGGCCAGGGACGGGGCCTTCGTGAACATATACACGGCGGAGCCGAAGTGGGCCGTGGCGACCGAGGCGGCGATCCTGCCGTAAGGGCCGGCGGCCCCTTGGCCGGACATGCCCCGATCAGACACGCGGGCTGTGTCCCGCAATCCCAGCCGGCCGGCTTGGGGCAGGACGGCTGCATTTTCCGGTTTTGTGAGCAAAGACTTTGAGCAAAGACTTTGCTGAGCCTGGCTTGCTGTTTTGGCTTGCTGTTTTGGCGAAACCCCTGTTTTGGCGAAACCCCTGTTTTGCGGGCGGTGTAAAATAGTTCTGGATTCATAAAAGCAGCCTGTGGGCGGGGGTGCGGGGGCGGCAGCGCCCCGCGACCTTGCTCGGCGCAGACTTCCGGGTCGCATCCGCA